>JANWJV010000114.1 GCA_025451785.1 Bacteroidia bacterium
CGGCAAAAGCCTTGCGAAAATTTTCTCTTTTCTTCAGGATCGTCAGCCAGCTTAAACCGGCTTGAAAGCTCTCCAGCACAAGGAACTCGAATAATTTTCTGTCGTCGTGTACAGGAACACCCCACTCCTTATCATGGTATTCGATATAGATCGGTTCCTTCAGGCACCAGGCGCAACGTTTCTTTTCGCTCGTTTTCATCCGCTGATCCGCTAATTAGCTAATTTCCCCTGCAATTCCTCCCACTTCTTCATCTCCGCCTCCAGCTTCTTCTTGGTGTCTTCGTATTTCGCAAAGGCAGCGGTATCGTTCATGATAAGTTTATACTTTTCAGGATCGGCTAGCTTTTCATCAAAATCCTTTATCTCATGCTCCATGCGGGCTATCTCCTTCTCCGACTTTTCTACCTGGCTCTGAAGCTGTTTCAATTCCTTTTCTTTGCGCTTCTTCTCTTCCTGTTCCTGATTGTTTGCTACAGGCTTCTGATTGCTGCTTGCTTGTTTCTTTTCTTTTACTTCCAGCTGCTTGAAGGAATCGATCTTACGGGAAGAAAGATATTCGTTCACGTCGCCAATGTATTGTTTCACCCGTCCGCCACGAAACTCATATACATAATTGGTAAGTCCCTGGAGAAAATCCCTGTCGTGAGACACAACGATGAGCGTACCGTCATAATCCATCAGTGCTGATTTCAGGATCTCCTTCGAACGCATGTCGAGGTGGTTGGTAGGCTCGTCAAGCACTAGCAGATTATATGGCTCTAACAACAACTTACACATCGCAAGGCGTCCTTTTTCACCACCCGAAAGCACTTTCACTTTTTTATCGATATCATCCCCACCGAACAAGAAGGAACCAAGAAGCGTACGCACGTTCTTTCGTATCTCTCCCACAGCCACTTCATCAATGGTCTCGAAAATGGTCTTGTTACCATCCAGCGTTTCCGCCTGGTTTTGCGCATAGTAACCAATGTTCACCGCCTGGCCTATGGTAATGCTTCCGCTCGTCTTTTCCAACTCGCCAACTATCAGCTTGCTCATGGTACTCTTGCCTTCTCCGTTCCTCCCAACCAAAGCTACCCTGTCGCCACGGGCAATGATGAACTCCGCTTTGCTGAAAATATGTTTCTCGTCGAATGACTTGCCAAGGTCATTGGCTTCCACCACCACTTTTCCGCAATGCGATGCTTTCGGAAAACGGAACTTTATCGACGTATTGTCCTCATCATCAACCTCCACGATATCGAGCTTATCCAGTTTCTTTATGAGCGATTGGGCGAAGCTGGCCTTGTTGGCTTTGGCACGATACTTATCGATGAGGGCTTCGGTCTTGTCAATATATTTTTGCTGGTTCTTTGCAGCAGCTATCTGTGTTGCACGGCGCTCCTTACGAAGCCCTACATATTTCGAATAGTTGGCCTTGTAATCATAAATACGCCCCATGGAGATCTCTATGGTACGTGAAGTGATATTATCCAGAAAAGCTTTGTCGTGCGATACCATTACCACCGCGCCATAGTAATCTTTCAGAATGGCCTCCAGCCACTGGATGGATTCAATATCGAGGTGGTTCGTAGGTTCATCGAGCAGCAACACATTGGGCTTCTGCAGCAGGAGCTTCGCCAGTTCAATACGCATGCGCCAGCCACCGCTGAACTCATCCGTCATACGGTTGAAATCGCTGCGCTCAAAACCAAGACCTATAAGGGTATTCTCAATATCGGCGTCCATGGTATAAGCTCCGAGCAGGTTCATTCGCTCGTTGTAATCGTGCAGGTCGTGAAGCAGCTTGGTATACGCGTCTGACTCGTAATCGGTCCGCGTCTCCAGCTGCGTGCCTATATCAGCGATCTTTTTCTCCAATGACTTGATCTCTACATAGGCAGTAGCAGTTTCATCAAACACTGTCTTACCCAGGCTATGCGACATGTCCTGGGGAAGGTAACCATAGGTACAGCCGTTGGGTTTTGATACTTCGCCGGTATCAAACTTCTGCACCCCGGCAAGGATCTTCAGCAGCGTCGATTTCCCCGCACCGTTCTTCCCGGCAAGACCAATACGGTCCTTCGGGTTGATGAGGAAGGAGATGTCCTCGAAGAGGAATTCGCCGCCAAAACTTATACTTAAATTACTTACCGAGATCATAAGGGCTGCAAATTTAATAAAATGAATAATCTATTACCTTTGAAATAATGGATTTACAGGAACAAGGTCCGCCCAAGGGAAAAATTTACACCGAAAGAACCATCTGGTTTGCCACTTTCTTTGGCGGTCCTTTGGTAGCAGGTTATCTTCTATTTGAGAACTTCAAAGCCTTCGGTGAAAGAGAAAGGGCGAAAACGGCGCTGATCATGAGCATTGCTTTTACCATCCTTCTTTTTGCAGCCCTGTTCCTGGTTCCGGATATCGACAAAGTACCGAGGTTCATTATCCCCTTAACGTATACCGCGGCGGCTTTCGGGCTGGCAAAGCATTACCAGGGGGCAAAGATAAGCGCGCACATCGGCGCCGGCGGAGAGACACAAAGCGCAGGAAAAGCCATTCTTGTTACTGTTGTTGGTATTGTTGTGCTTGTCCTGCCAATACTCCAGATCTCCTATTTATCGGAAGAGATCGCGGAAGCTTCCGTTTCAACCAGAACCTACGGAGCGATAAAGAACGAGATCACTTATGACGCGGCTAATATCACTGTGGCGGAAGTAGACAGGATAGGTGCCTCGCTAAGCGAAACAGGTTTTTTTGATGAACAGGCTGCAAAATATGTTCACGTGATCAGGGAGGAGACCAGGTATGATCTTTTCATTTCCGTAGTAGAGGGCTCTGAAAAAGAGCCCGAAATGATCAAGGCATTTGAGGAACTTCACAAAAACATCCAGACCTCCTTTCCCAATAACAAGATCGTTCTTGACCTTGTAGTGGACTATATCGATAATATAGTGAAGAAGATAGAATGACCCTTTAATATTTCACCAGCTTCTTCCTGAAAACCTTTTCTCCTGTCTTTAGCTCTAACAAATAAATGCCCTGCGGGTAGTTACCGATATTGATCCGCTCAGCGAAGTGACCAGAAAGACTGCGCTCTTTGTTCTGCAAAACAATACGCCCCGAAATATCATAAACCTTTAGCGCTATGTCCGAAGCTTCACCTGTTTCCAAGCTAAGATCAAAAATACCAGTGGAAGGATTTGGCGAAACGATCAATTGTTCGTCTTCATTCTGGCCAACGTTCATTCCGGTAGTAATTCCGTTCAACCTGGTTTCCCAAAGCCCGCGACCGAAAGTGGCGGCGCGAAGTTTGCCGGTACCGTAATGGATCTCCATCTCCTGCACCGGAACATTGGGGAGACCAGTCATGTAGGGCTGCCAGTCGGTCATGGAACTGTCGCGGTAATAAACGCCTACATCGGTACCGATATAGATCTGCTCCTTGTTGTTCTTTTCGAACACCAAACAGTTGACCGGAATATTGGGAAGCGTGCCTGAATAGTTCGTCCAGGAAGCACCCCCGTTGGTGGTTTTAAACACCTTGGTACCGGCCACAAAACCTGATAGCGTGGCCCAAACGATATTAGGGTTGGAAGGATGCACCGTTACCGAAGTGATGGCCGCACAGTTATAACAGCCCGCGCTTGCCGGCAGATTGGAAGTAACGTTCGACCAGGTAGTGCCGCCATTGGTGGTCCTGTACACCACTACATAAGAACTGGCATACAAAACACTATCGGGTTTTGATTCTGATATCGCCATCCATCGCAATATACCTCCGCCCACATTATCGGCAATGGTAAGATTGGTGGAATAGCTCGTCCAGGAGTTACAGCGGTTCACGGTTCGGTAAATATCCTTCCCTCCGTAGTAAAGTGTTTTGGGATCATTGGGGTGTATGATATAGGGCGTTGTCCAGGCGCAGTAACTAGTGCTCCCCGCGTTAGGCGGCGATGTAAAAACACCGAGCCCGGTACCCCAGCGCGTGAGGCTTCCATTTTGGGTGCAGGTATAATAAATGTTCGAATCAGTATAGTCCACCAGGCATTCCATTCCATCGCCCCAGCCGAGCATCGTCCAGTTGGTGGTGTTATGCCTCCAGGTGCCATTGTCTTGCGCGCCGGTGAGTATCATTCCCGGACTTGTTACCGAAGATCCCAGGCGATAATACTGGAAGGTGGCAAAACCCTTGTTGAGGCTTGTCCAGGTATTTCCGTTAGTGAAGGAGCGGTATATGCCTCCGTCGCCGCTCAGGTAAAGTGTTTTACTTCCTGGCCGGTAATCCAGGCCGTGATGATCGGGGTGCGCGGGGTTAAGGAAGCCTGTAGTGGTCCCACCGTCGGTGGAGCGCATCATGCTTTGGCCTCCATAAAACACCATGTTCGAATCCAGGGGCGAAGCCGCCAGCACCCAGTCGTAGCCTCCCTGTGTGGTGAGAACGTAAAGATTGCGCTGTGACCAGGTAGCGCCCGCATCCGAAGATTTGTAAAGCCCGTACGTATTTCCCGAAGAGGCCAGGAACTGCACGTATACAAGGTTGGGCTGCGCGGGCGTAACGGCGATCTTTGCCGAAGTAACGCCTGAGCTCGGAAGATTGCCAGAGCTTATGATGGTCCAGGTGGCACCTGTATCAAGCGAACGAAGCAAGTAAGTATATGCCGAAGCATAAATGATGCTTGGGTTCGCCGGGTTGAACTCCATGTCATACTTTGCTCCTCCATACGGTTTGACCCAGGTAGCCCCCGCGTCTTTCGACCTCCATATTCCCCTTTCGTTGCCCACGCCCGAAACTGCCGCGTAGAGGTACGATGGTTTTGTGGGATGGATCAGCAGGCGCTGAATAGTGATCTGGCTCGACATAGGAAATTTCAAACCGGTGGTATCCCAGGTATTTCCGCCGTCGATGCTTTTAAGAAGGCCATAGCTATAAGGATTGCTGATGAAATTAGCAGCGTCCTTATCGCCCGTAGCCATATACATAATGTTAGGATTTTGTGGGTTGATCACGATCTCCGAAACACCAAGACTGGGCAGGTTGTCGGTCTTCGGCGTCCAGGTTTGGCCTCCGTCACTGCTCTTCCACAATCCTCCCGCGGGCATGCCGGCAAAAAGAATATTGGAATCAAGCGGGTGAAAGGCGATGCAGTTCACCCTTCCGGCAAAGCCGTTGGCGGGATAACCTGTTGGAGGTTCAAGGGAGGTCCAATTAGCAGCAGAGGTTTTGTGCTGATGGGCCATTTGATAAGCAGTCATTTCTTTCAGAAGAACGTCACGCGAAGGGATCTTTCCCGAAGGAAATACCCGGGGCTCCATAAACCATTCCCATCGCCTGAACTTTGCTTCTTCGTCGTCGGCCGAGAGATAACCAGAACGCGTAAGACCTTCCTCCGAAAGGTGCTGGTTAAAGGCTTTTTGGATATCGTAAAAATCAGAAGGGTCTTTCACCTGGTCCTGCCACGTTTGCGCAGGAAGCCGAAGAGCGCAGGCAAGGAAGAGAATACCCGCGAGGAAGGTTTTTTTCATTGGGGGGCTTTCCCCAAATATAGTAAATTTTAAATCCCCTTTATTCTCCTAAGCAACGATCTGAATGCTTCGCCAATAGAAACATTCATCCTTCCCCTGTCGAGCGGCGCGGCCCTGGTGCTGTCGTTAAGAACATATGAAAAGGCAAAGGGTGCCGTAGGATCATCCCAGCCTGCCATTTGGCCGAAGCGGATATCGTTGAACCTTATGGTGCCTTCCTTTTCGCTAACGCTGTAATAGTTGTTGGAAAAGACGCGCAGGTTTTGTTTTGTCTTTTCGTCGGTCGCGGCCTCAAACAATGAATCGTTCCTTAAGAAATAGCCAAACTTCATGTCCTTGCTCTTGTCGAACACTGAATAATAGCCCACATGAAAACCATCCTTATCTTCTGCCACAGCCATCCAAAGGAAATTATTGAGCGGCGCAGGAGTGGTCATGCAGCGGCTGTAAGAGATGCCCTGCTTTTGCAGCGAACCCTCAAAAACACTGCTCACATACGCTTTGTTCACGAAAGTGAAAAGCATATAGGCTGTACTAAGCCCAAGGCCAAAACGGTTCCAGGCCCTGCGCTTTGGCGAGTCGCGCTTGAGGATCATAAGGGCGATACAACTAATAATAAGGGGAAGAGTGTAGATAGGATCCGCCACAAATATATTGTCGAAGGAAACACGGTAATGGCTGAATGGTTCAAAGAGCCCGGTGCCGTAAGCGGTCATTGCATCAATGAGCACATGAGTGATCATGCCGAGGAAGAAGAGCAGGGTCCAATCCTTCCAATGCGCTTGACGTTTAAAGTTAAAGCGTGAGAACATTTTTCCGAAGACAGGAGAGGCAATGGCGATGAACAATAATGAATGGGTGATGCCGCGGTGTACCAGTACCCCTTCGGCACCCGGAAAGAAAGGGCTCGCGAAAACGTCGAAGTCAGGGATGGTATCGGCGAAAGCGCCCCAAAGCATCCCCCTCTTCCCTATCTTCTTTCCAAGAACGGCCTCGCCTATAGCGGCGCCAAGCACCAAATGTGTAAGCGAATCCATTTTCGCAAAGATAGATTAGTTATTGGTTGGTTGGTTGGTAGTTATGGTTGTACAGTTTTCTGTTTTAGTTAACCGGTCAACCACAACCAGGAACGTAATAACTAAAACCAAAAACCAACCAACTAATAACCAAATTCATACCTTTACAGGGTATGCCCAAAGGGATTAAATATCTACTGACAGGACTCGCTATAGCAGCCGGCGCACTAGCCCTTTGGTACTTCAGTGCCATCATCATTTACCTGCTGGTAGCCACTGTGCTGAGCCTTATCGGACAGCCGCTGATGCGTGCGCTGAAAAAGGTGAAGATCAAAAAGTTTACTGTGCCAAAGGGACTCGCCGCCGCGCTCACGCTTGTCGCCTTGCTCACCAGCCTGCTTTGCGTCATCGCCCTTTTCATACCGCTGGTGATCGACGAAGCGAAGATCATTTCATCGGTGAACACCACCGAGGTAATGGGCGCGCTGGAAACACCGCTGCAGAAGCTGGAGGGCTTTATCAACCAATACCAGCGTGAGCCCTTCTCGCTGAGGGAGTACTTGCAGGGACAGCTCAGCTCTATCCTCAATTTCGGGGAAGTATCGGATGTTGCCAACGCGGTTGCTGGTATCACAGGCAATATCTTTATCGCTTTCTTCGCCGTTTGCTTCTTTACTTTCTTCTTTTTGAAAGATGGAAGGATCTTTTTCGAAACGTTGCTTATGCTCGTTCCTCCCAAATATGTTAGCGACGTTCGCGAGATCGTGGATGACTGCAAGCGGTTGCTGGTCAAATATTTTGTAGGCGTTTGTATCGATGTGCTTTGCGTCATGGTGCTCGTCTCCACGGGGCTTTGGCTCCTGGGTGTCAAGAACGCGCTTATCATCGGCTTCTTTGCCGGCATCATGAACGTGATCCCCTATATCGGCCCCCTGTTGGCCGGCGCCTTCGGCATTGTGATCGGCATCTCCGCCAACCTGGAGCCGGAGATGTACGGCAACCTGCTGCCTCAAACGGGTAAGATCGTGCTCGTGTTCGTAGCGGTGAACCTCTTCGACGCTTTCTTCCTGCAGCCTCTTATTTTCTCCAACACTGTAAAGGCCCACCCAATGGAGATCTTCCTGGTGATCCTCATCGCGGGTACGCTTGCCGGCATCGGCGGCATGATCGTAGCGGTACCGGCGTATACGGTGATGAGGGTGGTGGCGAGACAATTTTTAGGGAAATTCAAGATCGTGCGAAAACTAACGGAGGACCTGGAAGAGTAAGCTGCAAACGAATTAACGAACAGGGTACGAATTTGCTAATTAGTACCAGCGTACATTTCGTAATAATTTGTAATTCGTTTCATTAGCAACTTGTTCGCTAATTCGTATGCGGCACGCTTCAGGCTTCAATTGCCCTTCGCAGGAACACATCCATCGGATACATAGCCTTGAATGCTACAGTACAATGCTTCAAAAGATCTTTTGAAGCGAGTGTCTTGGCATCCACCTTATTCACCATGATAAAACTCTTGTGCTGGAGGAGGCTCAGCTCAGGGTGGTCTTTTGGATAACCCTTCGGCGCGGTCTTCAGTTTATCGCTGTCGTCAAGCGTGCCGAAATACTTTTTGAAATTCTTGTCGCTGAGAAGCTTTTTAAAATCCTTGGTGTTATAATCTATCTCCTGACGGATGGCTGCCAGCTGCGGGCCTTCGGGTTCCCACATACCTCCAGCTAAAAAGGCGCCACCTGGCTCCAGATGTATGTAATAACCCGGCTGGTGCGACTTGCGTCCGCCAGGCGACATGTGCGCGCCAAAGTGGCTCTTATAAGGCGACTTGTCATTCGAAAATCGGATGTCACGATTGATTCGAAAGATGCAATTCTTCGCTTCAATGCCTTTCATCGAAGGATCAAAGGCCTGGATGTTCTTCAGCAATTGTTCAATGAAGGATTTGAAGTCGGCTTTTGCCTCCTCGTATACAGGCCGGTTCTTGTCGAACCAGGGTTTATTGTTATTCTTTTTAAGTTGTGTTAAGAAACTTAGTGTAGATCTTTGTATCATTCTATTAGCATTTTTCTGCATACGAATTAACGAACAAGTTGCGAATGACGCAAATCAGGGCGTGTTAAAGAGATCTCAATCTTTTAGTGAGTAATTTTATTTGCATGCTAAAAAGAAATGATCTGTTGTACCCGGAACTGAGCTATAAGATAGCTGGCTGCGCGTTTGCAATTCGAAAATTAGTACCCTGTTCGTTAATTCGTATCCAGCCATTAAAGCGCAGAACTCCACACGAAGCAATCCTTGAACTCTTTTTGCAGATCAACGGGTGTACTGAATATCCCGTACACCGCAGCTCCACTGCCGCTCATGGAGGCGTAGAGCGCCCCGTTGGCATACAGCTTCTCTTTTATCTTTCCTATTTCGGGATGCGCGGCGAACACGCTCTTCTCAAAATCATTCTTGATCTCCTCCTTCCAGAGGTTCACCGGCAGGCGAAGGATCTCCTGGCCTAGGGAGGTTTCGGGCTTGACGGGTTCTACATCGAGGTAGGCTTCGGCAGTGCTTACATGCACCGGCGGACAAACCAGCACGAAAAAATAATCTTCGAGGTATAAAGGGATGCCGGCGTAGTCGTCGCCCTTGCCTTCGGCGAAAGAAGGCTTGCCGCTGATGAAGAAAGAACAGTCGCTGCCCAGCTGACGGGCATAGTGGTGCATTTCGCCCCAGCTTAGCTCCAGCTCAAAAAGATCGTTCAGCAGCTTGATCATGTGCGCGCCGTCGGAAGAGCCGCCGCCGAGTCCGGCACCCATTGGAATTACTTTATGAAGATGAATGTTTACCGGCGGCAGGCCGTGCTCAAGGCCAAGGAGATGATAGGCTTTCAGGCAAAGATTATCTTTTGTATCACCAGGAATTGGCAAACCACTGGAAGAGAAACTAAGCTTATCGCTCTTCAGCACTTCAAGTATATCGCAAAGTCCCAGCGGATAGAATACCGTTTCGATGTTATGGTAGCCATCCTTCCTGCGTTCAGTAACGTTGAGGCCCAGGTTGATCTTGGTGTGGGGGAAGGTGATCATGAAGCAAAAGTAAAGGATTTGAGAATAGCAGGATCACTCCCCTTCCACCAACACCTTCTCGGCAGTCCTCTTAAGATGATAGTGCTTATCGAGCCACTCATTGAAGGGGATCAGCTCAGGGGAGTAAGCCTCCCAGGGACAGTCTTTCTTACTGCGCAGAAGATCGGTGTTCGCTACAAGCTTAGCGTCGTTCTTATTGAAACGGAAGCCGTTGTTCTGAAGGTGCTGCAAGGCTTTAATGATCCTTACGTCGCGCTCCTTTAAGTTCTGGTTTTTGGAATTGTATTCAGCATGCTTCCTTAGGTTATCTACCAAAAGGGTAGCCTTTTCATATTTCTCAAGCTCTATATTGCAGATGATCGCAAGAACACGTACGGAAATATCCCAGCCCGTTTTATCAGATGAAAGATCAAGATTTTCGCTCAGTATCCGCAACGCTTCTTTAAATTTCCCTTCCATAAACAGAATATTGGCGAGACAGAACCTGTATTTCGCATAGCGAAAACTACCGGCCTGACAGTTATCGCTTTTTAACATATCCTTCAATAATTCCGAGGCCCTCTTGTACGACCTGCTATAGATCAATGGGAAGATCTCGAACTCCTGGGCGATCAGGAAGTTAAAACTTCCGGGATTAATGTTGTTTTGAGCCAGCTGTGCGTACTCAATGGCTTGCTTGAAATTAGAAAGATGTGTTTCGCAGGCGGATATATATTCATAAGCTATGCCGATCCTCTGTTTCCTGAACACCGACTTCTTGTTCCTTACAATATTGATCAGATCAAGACATATACTACGAGCTTTAAGATAGTTCTTCTTTGATTCAAATAGAACAAACTCCATTCGTTTCAGGTAATACTCAACTACTGGCGATTGTGTTTCGAGGAAGTCTTTACGCATTTCCTCGATGCTCTTTTGCATGAACTCCTGCGCTTTTTTAAGGTCTTTATTGCCCGAAAAATCGCCCTTCATGATAAGCAAATAGTAGAGGTCCGCGGCGCGGTTTACCGCCTTGTTACACCTATCATAAAACTCCACCTCCTTGCTCTGTTTGGTAAATTCCTGTTCTCCACGGCTTAGTCCCCCAGTCCACTTCTTATATTTCAATGCTTCAACCAACGAAGAATACAACTCAAACTCCTTTCCAAGGTCCACTACCTCGTCAAGCAAACCCAAGGTTGATCTGAGACTTCCTTTAGAATAATAGAGATATTGAAATTGTGCGAGTTTCTTCCGGGCCCTTATTAATGCCAGGTCCGCAATATCGATGTTGCCAGCCCTTTCTATATTAACGTCAGCAAGAATAGAGTCCATTACCTTATCCTTTACCCTCATCTTGAGCATCGACATGGCACTTCTTGCCGAAGTATCACTCCCATATATCTTCTTTGCGATCTTGACGTCAGCCGGAAGCTCGCCCTCAGATTTTAAAAGGAACTCGATCAGTTTAATGGAACGTTTCTCGGGCTTGGCCTGGCCGGAAGCGAAAGATTTCATAGAGCTCTTAAGGATCTCTATCTCGCCCCTGCTCATGCTTTTTAACAATTCCCGAAGCTGCTCCATCGCTAAATTTTAAGGAAAATGGAAAAATTTCACTACAAATATATGAAAAAAAGAAGGGGTTTGGGCGTGAACATTTTATGAACCCAATAACATTAGTTAAATATTTGATTTTCAATTATTTATATGATTATATTATTGAATTGAAATCAACAAAAACATGATTTGGGTGTGAACTTTGGCATGCATTTCTCCAAAAATCCGGGGGGTGTGCTTCGTTACTTTGTTGCAGAAATAAGCACAACCAAAAAAAATTAAAAAAAACAAAACACATGAAATCACTGAACATTAAAAAGGTAGCGCTCGCAGCACTTGCGGCCTTCACCTTGAACACCGGAAGCCTCTTCGCAGGTAACAACAATTCGACAACCGATGATTGTTCGTCTGAAACCGCAACAATTGCTGCTGCGCCCGCAAATGCTGCAAAGATCAATTGTTATGTTACCAATCAGCAAGTGATCGCTTACCTGAACGCTCACGGTTACAGTCGCGTGACCGTACTTTATTGGGATGGGGAATGTAGTGCTATGTGCGATACATCTAACCCCTATAACACCATCGTGTTTACTGACGGATTTTCAATTACGGGCTCTTGCGATATGCCTAACAAAAAATAATAAGATTTAGCATGCAGATCTACAGGCGACTCAGAGGTTTCAGTACCTGGCACTGGCACCGCAATTGCTCAGGATGGCCCGCCAACAATTACGTGGAGGAATCGAGGGCCACGCGTCCTAACGAGAACGACGGGCGCCTTTGCAGGGAATGCACCGTGTGGGACAGCCTGGAAGCAAAAGAACAAGAAAAGAAAAGTGGAAGAACTAAGAAGTAATATAGAACTTTTGGAAATACCCGAGCCCTTTACCGGGCATTTCCTAACAACAATCCGAACTATGCTCCTTTACAGCAACGCAGGGCAGGGAAACGAGAACACTCGTGCCGCCCTTACAGAAGAGAACCTGAAGAAAGTGATCACTCTTTTCAGCCTCGACATGCCCACAGGGCACATCGTAAAAGCGACCGGCATCCCCCTGGCAATGGTGGAGAGCCTTCTCCGCGAAGTGCGCAAAAAGCTCGCCGAGCGCTGCGCCGATGAAAGTCCGCTGGAAAGGATCCACCTCACCGACCTGGAGCTCGACGAGGAGATACAGGTGCTGGGTGTTGTACAAAAGGGAAGTAAGATGTATATGGAACCAGTGCCCGGGCTGCACAATGACCTTTTAGCGGAGATACAACAACGAAAAGAGGTTGGTCTTGAAGCGCTCGAGGCCATGGGCATCGGAAAGAAATATTGCGCACTCATCCCCATCCAGGGCGGTTACGCCATGCAACTCAGCCGCCCCGAAGGAAGCGAAGAGTTCTGGAAAATGATCAGCACCAAAATGCCGTTTTGCCAGCAAACCGAAAAAGCCGACGCTTACCTGCATCTGAAAGAATGTGAGTTCAGGTACAACTATCCCATCAACTAATGATCATAGCCATCATCACCAGGCCCGCCTGACACCCGGGCGTTTGTATTAACTAATTATTATCTTGTCGACAGCTTTATTGGTTTTGTCGAAGATATTTCGTTACATTTGTCCTTGTCTTTCCCGCCCCCGGCCATTCCCCGGCCCTTAGGCTTTCAAAAACTATCCTTTAATTTTATTAATGAGAATGTCATGACCGACGTGATCGTAGGACCTGTTACCGGTATCATTGGAGGAGATACCTTCCGTATTGCCGTTACTTATTACCGCGACAGCAACGTACGCGAATACAACGATAGCGAGACCATTCGCATTGCTGGCCTGCATACCGGCCACATGAGCGAAGAGCAATCATTAAGGGCAATGAAGGCGCTGGAACAAAAATTAGCAGGGCGAAGTGTAAAATGTATTGTTCAGGAGCGAGATGAGTTCGGCCGGATCGTTGCTAAGATACAGGTGTTGTGAGTAGGCATTAGGCAGTAGGCAATTCGCAAATACGCAACTTGTTCGTTAATTCGTGCAGGACGTTGGCTCGCGCAAGAAGCACGTAAAAGAACCCGAAGAACATCACCCCTGCTTCCCGCTCCAGCATTGATTCCGTAAGAAAGTTCAGAAACACCAACAGGGCAAAGAAGAAGAGCAAGTAATTCTTTCTCTTCCAACCCGCACGCAGCGCTTCCCCTATCATTCCCAGTGAAAACAAAAACCCAAGTATACCCAGGGCAATAAAGCTTTGCAGGAACTGGTTATGGGCATTGAGCAATTTCACAAGCTTACCTTCAGCATCTATCTCGTAAGCTCCTGTATAGCCCTTCTCCTTATACTTCGCGAGAAGCGTTTCCTTCACATCGCCTGTTCCGCAGCCGATCAAAAACTCTTTGCCAAAAACTATTTCTCCCGCAGCTTTCCATACCTGTAAGCGCACCGCGTTGCTTTCAGCGGGATCGTTCGCGGTATTATCGCCGGTAATAACACTTGTCATGGCCTCGATGCGTTGCCGCACCTGTGGCACATAGAGCCAGGCAATTATAGCAAGCGCTACCATCGCAACGAAACCCGCTACACCAAGCAGGTACTTTTTTCGCTTGCTCGTATAGAATCCAAACACACTGATCCAGATAATAACTGTGATCAGGATCCCGGCCTTTGAAGAAAGCAGGAACACAACAACAGAGAACAGCAGGATCATTATTAACGCCGAAAGTTTTTGATTACCTGTACTATATTCCGATACCAATTGGAAGCATAACGCTGTTATCGCCAGGCCAAGATACATAGCGAGGTAGGAAGGATGATGCCAGCGGGAGAAGGCCTCGTAGAAAAAATGGTTCTCACCCAAAATAAAATGGTCGATCTCGGCCATGCCCAACAGGCAGATGGAAATGGTAAGACAGCCCAGCACATAGGCTTTTAGCACCCCTTCCAATTCTCTTTTACCGATCTCGGTTCCCGCAAGAAAGAGCGGGAATAAGAGCAGCGATGATTTCACTTCCAGGTCGAACAATCCTGAAGCTGTATTATCGGTATAGAGCATCCCGCTGGCATGAAGCAAATAAAATACAGCAGGCAATAGAAGGAGCCGGTCTTTGCGAAATGAATTCCATTTCCCTTTCAGATCTCCGCTAACAAGCCAATGAACACCCAGCAGGATCAGCGGCACCGGCACCAGTTTTCCGACAGGAAGCATGAACGCAGTGAGCAGCAGCAGGTACTGGCGGATACGGTTATGGTCCAGGTTCTTCATGATCTGCTGTTCTCTGTTAGGAATGTCCAGAATTTGTCCGCAATGATATCACGCGTAAATTTCGCGCTTACATACTCCCTTCCCTTCTCCCCCAGCTTCGCCCACAAAGCTCTGTCCTTATGCAATACCAGTATCTTTTCCGACAGGTCTTTATCGTTCTCAGGCTCAAAGGCAAGCCCGCAGTCTCCTTCGTCGATGAACAGTTCCTTTGCCTCACCTTCCACGCCCAGCAGCAGGGGACGTTTCATTGCCAGGTTCTCAAATATTTTGGAAGGTATGGCCCCCTTGAAGAGGTCCAGTTTCTTGAGGGGAATAAGCGCCGCGTCGGAAGCAGCGATCACCGAAGGCATTTTTTCTTTGGGCACCGCTTCGTAAAAAGAAACATTGGTGGTTTGCAATTGCTCACTCAGCCTGATCAGCTTTTCTTTTTCCGGGCCGCTGCCAAGGAGAACAAACTTGATATCAGCGTACATCTTTAGCCGCTCCGCAGCTTTGAGTATCACCTCGAGGCCTTGCGCATGGCCTATAATACCGGCATAGAGCAAAATAAAATCATCGGCATTGAAGCCGCTGTTCTTGCGCCAGTCGCCGGCCTCTCCGCCACTGTACAACGCAAGGTCAACCCCATTCGGGAGCCAGAACACTTTCTTATTGGGAAAACGTCCTTGTATATTTTTCACTATCCCCTGGGTTTGTCCGCTGATAAGTTCGCTCTTACGGTACATGAACCGCTCGAGCCGCGAGGCAAGCCCAAGCATGAACTTATTGGTGACGAGCCCCAATTTCTCGGCGCTCTCAGGCCACAGATCGGATACGTTAAAAACAAGTTTGGCGCGTTTCATCTTCTTTAGAAAATACGCGGAGATACCCAGGAAGAGCGGAGGGCTTTCGCAGATAAGGTAATCGAACCTGCCCAGGCGAAAGGTGCCCGACCAAAGCGAAGAGAACACAAATGAAAAATAGTTGAGCAATCTTGGTAATATACTCCGCTTCTGGCTCACATATATCCAGGAGCGAAACACTTTCAGGCCGCTCATCTCTTCATAATGTCTCCACTTGCCGCGGTAAGCCTCATGCACTTTCATCTGGGGATAATTGGGCATAGCTGTAAGCACCGTCACCTCCGCGCCTTTGGCCTTAAGGCGAAGCGCCAGCTCATAGAGGCGGTTCTGGGGAGCGCCCACTTCAGGGGGAAAGTACTGGGTGAGGATGAGTATCTTCATTGTTCCCTGGATTCGAGTTCCAGGATCGCGTCCTCAAAATTAGTAAAGCTTATCTTGTTTTCCTTCAGGTAGCCGATCAACCATACGTACCATTCCATCCAGGTCCGGAAACTTTTGGAAAAATAACGGTCGTGGAAATCCACGCCAAGGTAGTCGAGCTTCTCTTCAAAGGCCTTATTGATAAGCGCTTTGGTGCTTTCCTTGGCCTGTTCGAGGTTCTGCGTTTGCCAGCGGCCGCCCTTCTCTATCACCCAGCCGTCCATGACCTGGAAGGGAAACTCCCACATCTTGCCGATGCGGTAGGGATTGCGGAAACTATGCTCGGTAGTATCGAAGCGGTAACCTGCTTTCTCAAGATTCAATATGGTATCGTTGTTCCTGCGTACATAATGCATACGGATACCGGGTGAATGCTTGCCGCTGAGTTTGCGGAACTCGTCCATCTCCTGCATGATAAGACTGAAAGAATCAAATGCCACCCCGTGCACTCCAATGTCGCAGCCGTTGTCGCGGATACGTTTGATCCAGTGCCCCGCGGCGCTTATATTATAGGAAAGACCGAGGCCGTTGTTCACCCCCATAAAAAAGCAGGAAGGAATATTTTGCTGTTTGTTGAAAGCGATCAGATCATCAATGCACTGCCATTTATTACTGAGAAAATCACCCATACGATAGGCAAACTCCCCTGGGCCTATCTTTCCCTTCAGCAGTTCAATATTGCTGCGCACAATGAACTTGGGCAATATCAGGTCTTTGGCGAAGTGCTCCCAAACCGTTATGTGGTCAACGTCGTGCGATACGATGGCTTTCATCAGAACTGCTCCGGTTTAAGAAGTTTCAAGGCCTTGCCCGCCAGGCCTCTTGCTTTGTTGATCGTATAGTAGGGAACCAGCTCCCCGCCAAAGCTCCTGAAATACTTTTCTACTTCAGGGATCATGGAGCCTTCCATATCAAAACGCTTTAAGCCCAGCTTACGCGCATGCAGGATCGAGCTCCATAGCGCCAGCGATCCCGCGCCGGTATGCTTGCTTTCTTTATCATATCCGCCCAGGAGGTAATAGCAGGTATCATTGTCGTAGATACAAAAACAGGCCGCGGAGGTCTTGCCCGACACCAGGCTCCTGAAAGCAAAACTATTTTCCGGTTTTGCGTAGCCGAATAATATCTTTTTGAGGATATCGTCGTTCAGGCTTTTCGATTTGCGCGCGTAGGTGGCCGCTACTATATCCATGATCACCTGCTTGTCGCCGCATTCAACAACTTCCACTTTGTCTTTCTGCGCCCTTGTAATACTGTTACGCCTGTCGGGCGACATATTCGCGTAAAGTTCTTCTTCCGTAACATCCAAACGAATATGATAAGTATAGTTGGGAATCACGCTGAAGCCTTTCCAGATGAAGGGCTGTGTGTCATTAAGCCCGCAAGGCAGGGCTATGGTGAGCACCTTCCAGGGAAGTTTACCCAACATCTCTGCAAGTTCAGCGAGCAAGGCCTTGTCATATGAATGCGCATTCGCTTTGTTGACCGAAGGGTTCTCATAAAAAAGTCCGATGGCGGGGCTGAAAGGTGGTGTTTTGTAATGGCTCATACCTGCTTTAGAAGATGTGTAGAGGCAGAAGCCGCCGATGATCCTTCCATCATTATCAAATATTCCATAGGGCCGCAGCTGCTCTCCATACAAAGCCCTCCATACAGTGGAAATAAAAAGTCCTCCCTTCGCAGCAGCAATGCTGAACTTTTCTTCTGTCTCCCTATTTATTTCTTTTATTGTCACGATCAATTGCCACTCAATAATTTTAACCAGCCTGCTTTCCTGCTCACAGTATAAAAAGGTGTCAGCTCAGCACCAAACTCCCTGAAATAGCGTTCCACTACAGGAAGCATGGAGCCTTCGAAGTCAAATACCTTCAAGCCCATTTTCTTCGCTTGCATTACT
Organism: Bacteroidia bacterium; assembly: GCA_025451785.1. GTDB lineage: Bacteria > Bacteroidota > Bacteroidia > JANWJV01 > JANWJV01 > JANWJV01. The sequence continues at coordinate 17,525 of JANWJV010000114.1, forward strand.
GATGTCCACATAGTGCTTACGCCTGCACCATGGTGACTGCCCGACGCATCATAGCCGCCAAAAAGATAATAAGCAGTAGTACGATCGAAGACGCAAAAGGAGGCCGCGATCGCTTCGCTGCCGTTATAAGCAACATACGCAAAACTGTTTTCTTTATTCGCAAAGCTGAAAAGGATCTTGTTCAGCATTTCGCTGTTAAGTTTTTTCCCGATCCTGCTGAAGGTTTTCATAACCAGGGTCTCTACTTCCTTATAGTCATTGCATTGGGAGATACTAATACTGTCTTTTTCTGCCTTACGCAGGCTTTTGCGTTTCTCGGGCGCCATGTTGTCCATAAGCTGTTCTTCGCTCAGCTGCAAGTCGAGGCGATAGGTATAGCGGGGCGAAGCTTTCAGCTTTTTCCAGGTAAAGGGCTGCATGTCCTTGTAGTAGCAGGGGAATGCCGAGTCGAGCAGTATGCCACCGCAGGAAGCGAAATGTGCTGCCATGCTTTGCATCACGCCTTTGGTATTGCTGTTACGGTTAGCGGCATTTTGCGCGCGGTTGATGAAGAAGAGCCCATTGCCGGGAGTAAACGGAGGATCGATGTAATAGCTCATGCCGCGCTTGCTGGCCTTGTACTGGTGAAAGGCCCCACCCAGGCGGCCGCCTTCATCGAATAGACCGAAAAGCTGAAGGTTGCCTCCATACATACCGAGCCAGGCGGGAGAATTGAACACGCTTCCCTCCTTCTCCGCCAAGGCGCGGTAGGCTTCCATATCATTGCTGCCAAGCTTCCTGATCTTCACGCTTAGTACTTCTTATAAATGTTGAGCATTTCCTCCAGGTTGTCATTCCAATTGTAAAGGCGCATTACTTTTTCCCTTCCTTTTTTTCCCATCTCTTCCCTGAGCTTTTCATCAAACACCAGTTTTTCAATTGCGGCAGCTGTCTTCTCCACATCCCGCACCGGCACCATCAACCCCTCCTCTCCTTCTTTCACGATCTCCTTTAAACCGCCCACCGAAGTGACCACCACAGGCTTTCCGCAAGCCATGGCCTCTATCACCGATACCCCGAAACTTTCATACTCTGAGATATTAACGGCGATAGCGGCCCTGTTATGATAATCGGCTACCTCTGAAAAACTGATACGACCGGTAAACAGGACGTCATTCACCAGCCCGCGTTGCCTCACCAGGGCCTCCAGGTTTTCCTTTTCAGAACCCTGGCCCACGATCATAAGCCTGAGGTTCTTATCCGGGTGTCGCTTTTTAAGTAAGGCGAATGCCTCTATCAATACATCAATGCAGTATATTTTCTCCAGCGATTTTATGCAGGAGATCACCAGGGCATTTTCGCCCTGCAATTTACTTAAGCCCTGAGGGGAAAATTTTTGAGTGTCCACTCCAAAAGGCACCACTTTAACAGGGAGGCCAGGGATGACCTTATGGATGAAATCGATCACCGCGTTGCTGGTGGCAAGCACAAGGTCGGCAGCGGCCAGGTTCTTTCTCAGCACTCTTTTGAATAGGAAATTGGTGTCAGGGAATTTCATCACGTCGGTTCCCCAGGCCGAAATAAAAAACGGATGAAAGCCGCTCATACGTCCGAGCAGCCCGTAACTGGTGGCATAATGCGCATGAACTACGTCGGGGCGAAATTCCTTTATCGCATGCTTCAGGGCCGGCAAGGCCCGCAGGTACGACAGCTTGGAAAAGAAAGAGCTTTTGTACCCTGACATCCCCACACTATGCAGCAGCGTAATGTTCGCCGCGCCTTTGTACCATTGCTTTGAAGCGGAACGAAAACTGAACAAGCCAACCTGCACACCACCGGCAGCAAGCCCCAGGGCCCACTTTTCGGTATGTTCCGAATCGATGTCAGACAACAGGAGTATACGCTTCATAAAATATCAGTTCAGCAAACTTTTCTTGATCTTCCTGAGAAAGAACAGTATACTTAAATAGGAAAAGGACCTTCTGCCAAACCGTTTGCTGATCTCCATTTGCTCGCGGATAAATTGTTTAACAATACTGCCCGACTTTGAGCCCCCGTGCATCCGGAACATGGCCACGCGGAAATCGCAGGCGTGGAACTTAGCTCCGTTCTTTAAGATGCGAAGGATGTATTCGTAATCAAAACAACAGTTATACGGCGACAGGAGACCCGTTTTATCAGTAAGTGTTTTCTTAAAAAAAGACCCGGGCTGCCATATTCCCGCGTCGCGGTTAAGCAAGCGTTCAAGATCGAGCGGAGGAGCAACAGAACTTCGTATAAGTTTTGCTTGCTCGTCTATCACATCAATGTTTCCATAAATATACCCAATGGCTGGGTCCTGTTTCACTATTTCGGTGATCCTAAAAAAGCCTTGTTCGTCGAGCAGGTCATCGGTATTCAGCCATGTCCAATAATCGCCGCTCAGTTTTTGAATTCCTTTGTTGATGGCATCGTACTGCCCTTTGTCCTTGGCGATCTCCAGGTGATCGATGTATGGTTTATATCGCTGAAGGATCTCCTGCACCGCTTCGTCCGAACAGCTGTCGAAGAGCAGCACTTCCACTTCACAGCCTTTGGAAGGAGCTTTTTCCTTTATAGACCTTACATTCTGAAGGGTAGCCTCAATAAAGCCAGGCTGGTTGTAGGAAGGCAAAATGATGGAAAACCTCATTGTTTGTGTCAGGCGCGGAATTTCCTCCGCCATTTAACTAGCCAATATACTAATCTTGTGCTTAACGAAGGGGGCACAAGGCCCTTTAGGCCAGGGAAAGAACCGGTCATTGCTTCGAAACGGACCTTATCGGCCTTATAGGCCTCATAGCTGCGCACCGCCAGGAACTTCTTTAAGCGAAGCAGGTTCTTGGCTGATAGGTGTTTCCTGAACGAGGCATAGCGTTCGCTGTGCAAAAGCTCATGAGCAAGTATGACGGGGTCAGCATGACGCATGGTATAGTACTTGCTTTGTAAGTTACGCGAAGTGGTGGAGTCGCCATGCACCCGTATCCACACAAGTGTATAAGGCACGTAAGCGATCCCCTTCACCGTTCCGGCGCGAAGACAAAATTCCAGGTCACAGATCTGTGCCAGGCGATCGTCGTAACCGCCAAAGCTCTTTACAGTCTCCTTATTGAAAAATGTCACCGGGGGCTCGCCGATAAAATTAAGAGAGATGTTTTCAGCCGCGGCATTGCTGATACGCTCCGCGCTGATGAACTTCTCCTCTTTCGCCAAATCAAGGGCTTCGATGGAAAGAGGCGCGCGCTTATATTGCTCTCTCAACTCATCAGAAATGTCTTTGTTCATAAAAAACTCACGCTTACAAACAACGAAACCTGCTTTTTGCCGCTTAGCGGCAGCAAGCATTTTCTCAACACAGGCAGGGTCCATGCGGTCGTCCTGGAAGAGGAACTTGATCCATTCGCCTGTAGCCAGTTCTACGCAATGGTTCCAATTCCCCACAAGGCCCAGGTTGTTTTTGTTCTGATTCAGGCGGATACGGCTGTCTTTTGCCATATATTCCTTCACGATGGCGAGCGAAACATCTGTGCTGCCGTCGTCCGAAATAATGATCTCCAGCTCGCGATGTGTTTGTGAGAGGACAGAATCCAAACACTCCCGAAGATATTTTTCCCCGTTGTAGAGCGGAATACATATGCTTACCAGTTCAGCCATTATGATCTGAAGATCAGGTATATTTTTGCGCAAAGGACCTTAAGCCCGTAAGCGATCTTGCTCGACAAACCCCTCCACTCAGCAAATAGCGAAGCATCACCGCCGGCTTTCTCAATCAGCCTGATGTAGGTAGAAACAGAAGGATCAAAGCCAGAGGCCATGAAATTTTTAAGCTGTACAAAAGGCATGCTCCTGTTCATGATCTTCTTTTTGATCAAGGGCATTCCAGTGGCGATCAGGTCCTTTGCGTATACAAAAGCAGGGTTCACAGCAGGCCGGCGGGGATCGTTCTTATAACTAAAAACGGCACCGGCACTTAGGCCTTTAGAAGCAAGGTAAGCGGGAAGCGGAACTTCATACGTATTGATCACCTGCAGGTAATCGCTCACAAGCCCCTTCTCAGCGGCGAACTCAACAAAGGCTTTCGCCGCCTTCTTATTCAATACCATGAAATAACTTTGCACATGCCAGGCCACCTGGTTAGAGTCGAGCAAGCCGCAGTAATCGAAACCGCTTTCATTCACACGCTTCAGTACAGCATCCAGCTTGCCGAACAAAATACAGGAGTCGTTCACAAGAGCGAAACGATCATAGGAATCTATGTTGATATTTTTCAGGCCCTTGTACCACATTCCGAAATCATACCCATCGTTCTTTAGTTCCGAACATTGTATACCCTTCCCTTTCAGCCAGGCCTTGGAAGCCTCATCCAGCTTCGCGTCATCATTGCAAATGAACACGAGTTCCGCAAAATGGCGCCGGAGCTCTTCTAGATAGAATTTAATGTAGTTGGGGAGGCTGTTGCCGCTTAGGTAAGAGCTGAACAGGCAAATGCTCTTCTCCATTCTCAGAATTTGTTCATCGTTTCGATCACCTTTGCAATGTCCTGTTCGGTATGCGCGAACGAAATGGGCAGGCTCAGGATCGTGCGATGGATCTCTTCGGCAATGGGCGTGTCCTGCCCGGCAAGTACTTCCTTCATCGCCACCTGCTTATTAGGAGCCACGGGATAATGAATATCCGTGCCTATCCCATTTTCCTTCAGGTATTCTTTAAGCTTGTCGCGCTGCTCATGACGGACGGGATAAATATGCTGTACATCAAATCGTCCATCCTGGACCACTGGCTTTATGAAATCGTTCTTAAGTCCCTGCTGGTAAATAGCGGCCAGCTTTCGCTTATGTGCGTTGATCTTATCAAGCGCCTTCAGCTTCACGTTCAGAAAGGCAGCCTGCACTTCATCCAAACGTGAATTGAAGCCGGCGATCTCGTTATAATATTTCTTTTTTGAACCGTAGTTACGGAGCATGCCTGCTTTATCAGCAAGCTCATCATTGGAAGTGGTCAACGCGCCGGCATCCGCCAGGGCACCAAGGTTCTTTGTAGGATAAAAGCTGAACGCCGCCGCGTCGCCGAAGCTGCCTGCTTTTTTATTGCCGAGCATGGCACCATGCGCCTGAGCCGCGTCTTCAATGACCTTCAGTTTATGCTTCAATGCGATCGCCTGTATCTTCTCCATCTCACATATTTTACCATAAAGGTGCACCGCCACTATTGCTTTGGTGCGAGGACTGATCTTCTTTTCGATCTCTACTGGATCAATGTTATAGGTGCGGATATCAGGCTCCGCCAACACGGGCTTCAAACCATTGTGAACGATGGCAAGTATGGTAGCGATATAGGTATTGGAGGGCACGATCACCTCGCTGCCCTTCTCAATGTTGAGGGCCCGCAAACCAAGGATCAACGCATCGAGGCCATTTGCCAACCCAATGCAATGCTTGCTTCCGCAATAGGCCGCAAAGTCATTTTCAAATTTCTTTACCTGCTCACCAAGAATGAACCAGCCGCTCTCCAGCGTTACCGCGAAAGCCTTTTGATATTCCTCAAAAAAAACACGGTTAGCCTTTGCCAGGTTCTCGTACTCGATCATGCGGGATAAGGTTCAAAAATATAGTCCTTCTCATCGAACTCTTCCGAGGCCAGCACCATAAGGATGGCATCGGTAGAAAAGCTGTGCATCACATGCCAGTCCTTCGCTTCCAGGACCAGGCATTTATCGGGCCTGTCGAGGAGAAAGCTCTCCTTCTTTGTTCCGTTATTGTTGTCGATGGTGCAGGAGCCCTTTATACAAATGGCAGCCTGCACTGTTTTATGATGCCGGTGCCCGCCGCGGCGGGAGTCGTCAACACCGTAGATATAGAATATCCTTTTGATCGGAAAGGGTACCACCTTTTCGATCACGGTAAGATGGCCACGTTTGTCGGTAAAGGTCTTAAGGTCAACCAGGTAAGCCATGGATCAGCAAATCTATCCATTTTTTCCCTATTTCGCCGGTATCGAAGCGCTTCATCTCAGGTTGGGGACTGCGCCGGCGCGGTTGTTTCATTTGCTGTATCATTTTCTCCGCCATCTGCGAAGCATTGTTCCTCTCACTTATAATGGCATCGCTGTTCTTGCCAAGCACTTCCGAAACACCCCCGCAATTGTTGGCCACTACCGGGATACCCAGCAGCTGCGCTTCGGCGGTTACCATTGAAAATGATTCGCGCTGGGAGGTAAGCAGGAGGCCATCGCCGATCATGAAATACTTCCTGAACTCATCTCCCGCATCACCGGTCCAGATCACCATATCGCTCATGCCTTCCTTTTCTGTTGCCGATCTCCAATCGGCGGTCCGTTCTTCCGATCCGCCGATCCATACCAGTTTACAATTGGCGCCAGCTGCTTTCAGTTTTTTTGCCACCTCAAAGAAAAGAGCCGGGTTCTTATTATTATCCAGCGTACCACACATCATCCAGGTGAATACACTTGGGGCTATGTTCAGCTGGCTGCGGTAATCCGCGGCGATACCTTCGTCATAAACTATTTTCGATGTTTGAATGGAGGGATAGACCACTTCCAGTTTCTCTTTTCTGCCATGGCCTTTTAGTACTTCCGCGCTTGTAGTTGAGTTGGCAATAATGAGCGAAGGATATTCCACTAGTCGCTTGAGCTGTCCCGGGCTCAGGAACGAATACATCTGCTCCAGCTCATGTACGTGAACGATAGAGGGAACCATATTCTCCTCCGCGTATTCAAGAATATCGGGCATCACCATGGTATTGATGTACCAGGTGGCGTCGCGCAGGCCTTTCAGCAAGGCAGGTACTGCCAGGTCTTTCTTCAGGCGGCGAAGGCCGCGATCGATAAGACTCGTGTCGCGGCTTTTATAGAGGTATTTCCGGGTTACATGCGATGGCAGTGAATCATAAAGCTCTCCCTTATACATAGCCACCACCGTAACATCAAGGTCTTTTGTGAATGGCAAAAGATTGAGCAAAGCGATCTCCGAACCGGTACGGCCCAACTCGGGAGTAAAGAACACGATCTTATGCTTTTCCTTTGCCATAAACAGAAGTAAATATCTTTTTCAGAAAGGGTCTGTCGTAAATAAACAAAAGCATTCGCTGCTTAAAGGGCAGGGCACTTCGGTAATTGTTCTTCATGCTTTTGAGCTCTCCTTCCGAAAGGGTTCGTTTTAATATTTCCTCCCGCTCGGCAAGCATGGCATCGTAATTAGCCGGCGCAGCGCTAAAACCGCTTTGATCATAAATACAAACGGTTTCATTGATGTGTTGAAAGGTGGCCGGCTCTTTTGCGAACACTTTAAGCAGCAAAGCAAAGTCGGCACATATCCTGTAGGCTGTATTGAACTTTCCATATTCAGAAAACACATTCCGCTGCATGAACACGGCCTGGTGGTTCAATGTTTTACGATACCAGAAATTAAGATCCGGGCTCGAAGGAGGCACAAGCAATGAACGCTTTCCTTTGTCAATTATTTCAGAATTACCGTAAATGATCTTGCGACCGGTCGCTGCCTTTGAAAATCCCGCGATCACCTCTTTCGAAAAAAAAGTATCTCCTGAATTCAAAAAAAGGAGGTAATCACCGGTTGAAAGGTCAATGCCCTTGTTCATGGCATCGTAGATCCCTTTATCCTTTTCGCTTACCCATTTATCAGGCGATGCTTGTTTAATAAGATCGGTGCTTCCATCGGTAGAGCCTCCGTCCACCACAATGAACTCGGCAGGCAGCGATTGAGACCTTACGCTTGCTATCGTACGCTCCAGCCCCGCCCTGTTGTTAAGGTTCACAGTAATAACCGAAATTTTCACATTGCTCATTTCAGCAGATCATCGATCTTATAAAAGTATCGGTTGCGCAAACGTTCAGCAAGGCCTTTGCCCAGCAAATTCTTTTTACTGCTCTTCACACCCTTCACATAGTGCTTCACCACGTTACCGATAACCGAATCACCAAAGGGAGAAGGGCCGGCGGTAACATGCGGATCGTAGGAGATCAATTCCTTTACATAAGGCTTATAGAAAAGGTCGATGACCCCATCACTTATCTCGTAGCCCTCGTCAGATAGGCTTACAATACCTTCGTCATAGAACTTCAAGGCGTGAAAATGATAGAACACCGCATCGAACATTTTTCCTGAACCTTTTACCTTACCCTGAACCCTGAGTCCTGAACCCTCAAATTCGTATTGCTGCACGTTCCAGGGCGCTATTCCGCCTCCCAGGTGCTGCAGCTCATGCACGCCTTTATAGCGCGTGGTCCAGTCTTCCAGGTATTTCTGATCGCCGAACTTACCGTCCTCATGACGGGCATAGCACCAATCGATGCAGGCGTTCCTCCACCACTCCAGCACTTCCATGCCAATACTGTTGTTCTTAAAAGTGATGAACTGCACACAGTACTTGCCCGCTGTACCTCCCTGCTCATATTCAGGAGAATAGCGATGCTCTGTGATCAGCACCGAATCATTTCCCATTTCCTCCAGCAACACGCGGGGATCAGAGTAAAAATACATGTCGGCATCTATGTACGTGCAGTGGTCCAGGTTGAACTTACGAATGCAGTACAGGATCGTGGAAGAAGTGCAGGTCCAGCAATATTCCCCCGCTGTTCGGGTAGGCTTTACCCGCAAAAGGTCCTTATCTTCAAATTCCTGCAGAGATATCACCGTCATGTGCGGTAAGGCCAGGGCGCGAAGGTGATCACGGCACTTATCATCGAAAGCAAACACATACAGGTGAAAATCAGGACAGCATTTCAGCAAGGAATGATAAAGGACCAGCCCCCTCGAGAGGTAAGCGCTGTTGAACAATGTACAGAAGTTCGCCTTCATGCTTTCTTAAAGAAAAATCCTTTCCAATATACTTGCTTCTTATCCTCGAGCCGCAATGCCGGCGACGCTTCGCTAAAACCCTGGGCCAGCAGCTTATATTTTCTCTCCACTGCCGCCAGGAACTTTTTCTCATCGAGGAACCAGGCAGGATAAGAGGCCTTGTAAATATACTCAGGTACTTGCTGAACAGTGATACGCTCCTTTTTCCCTTCTATGAATGCGGTACGGTCAATAATTATATATTCAAAGCCATACGCCAAACATTTCTCCAGCAGTTCATATGGCTTTTCAAAATACTGGATCACACTTCCCAGCAGGAGTACGTCCGCCTTGTTACGGGCCAGGGCTTCTTCAATAGTATGATCAAACTGAAGGGATCCGCTTGCGATGAACTGCTTGCCGCAATCCACAAAATGCTTTTGCTCTACCACGGTCCAATGAACTTCCTTCGCATTTTTAAAATGATCACGATTCTGAAAATAAGAGCTGCCAAGCGATCCGCCAAAGTCAATGACCGATAAGCGGCCTTGCTTTTCAGAGAGGATGGTTTTGATCCCATCCGCTACTACTTTAGAATGGTGTACCTCCTCAAACAGCACAGAGTCACGCTCGTATACTGCTTCCCCGTTCTTAACTTTAATCGTTGAAGTTTTCACCTTTTCAAGTATAGTAGCTGAATCATAACCACTGCACTGAGCCTGCGCTTCCCTCCAACTGGCATAATTACCTTTCCAGTCAGCAGGCTCGGACTTCGTAAAATACTTCCTGAAGAAGGACCTAACGCGATATGGAATGATGCTACTCATTATTGAAGACAGCGATGCAAATTTTTAAAGAATCCCAAAGGACAAATATACTCCTCATAAAGCTTCCGGCAGTCTTGTTTCAGCTGAAGGAAGTCCTTCTCACTGATCCTTTCATGAAATGTCACCAGTTTTTCTGCCGCCGAATCCATCTCCTGTTCTCTTATCCACACCATATGATCCTTCCAGCTAACAAGGTGATCAAAAGGTAGCACACAGTCCGTATCAAGAAAAAGCGGAATTCGTCCACAACTGAGCGTTTCATAGAGGCGATACGAGAAGTTCCCTCCTCCCCTGGTGACCAGCGCATAATCTGAACCAAACATATTGCTCACATATTCCCTTCTCGCCTGCCTGCGGTCCATACCTCCGGCCCAGAAGCCGCTTCTTATAATGAAGTCGGTTTTGATACGCGGATCCTTTTTTAACTGCCTTACCAGTTTGCCCCTTAAGCGCGGCCCTATACGATGAACAGGACTTACCTTACCGGTAAGCCTTCCCGAAAACGTGGCCCAATAAAGTGGATCACCCCAAAAGAGATAATCAACGTAACCGCAATACCCAACCGAAGCATGTTGTGGTTTTGATGAGGGAACCTCATTCGCTGAATGCAGTTTTTTAAAATCCTGGCTCCATCCCGGCATGGCAAACTCATTGGGCTTGCGTGTGCCACGGCTGAACGAAGTGCGGAAAACAACAGCATTGGGAATACTGATCTCCTCCTGCAGGTCAGAATTAAAAAAGAGGATGATCTGCTTATTTGCCTGCGCGGCTTCAGCGGCGATCTTCAGCGCCTGGTGAAAATATTCTTCTTCGAAGGAGAATTCGTAAGGCAAGAGGTAAAACCCAGCATCGTTCGCGGTATCGCTTATCGAAAACAACCCAGCCCCATCCTTACAATACTCATCAAAGCGGCCGAAGTCGGGATCGCTTTGATCGGTTTCAGGATCACCCCAGAAAGGAAATAAGAGAGGAATACACTTTTGGCCTTCGGCCAGCCAGCTGCGGTCGGTATAGAGGTTTAGCTTTTTTCCCATCAGGAGAACATTCGCTTTAAGCGCTGCAGGATGCGTTTGTGAAGTGGTGCGGGGTCGCCCGAACTAAGCGTCCGGAAGAACATTTCAAAAGCTTTTCTTCCCTCCGTGCTTTCCTGTACAACGTCAGGAAACGAAACCGTTTCGTCATGGAGCTTCACATCGAACCTGTCAGAAGCCTGCGATGAATGTGTACCGCTGCCGTCGTTACCGGTATTATGTACCAGCGATGCCGGGGGGTACAGGCAGAGCCTATTTGTAACAAGAGCCCAGGCATACCACAATATGGCCCAGCTCTGGTTCTTGCCGGCCTCCCTGTCCACCAGCATTTCCATATAGGGATAAGAGCCGTTAAAGGTAAGGTCAGCAAGTAGTCCCTTCTCCTCTATCTTCTTCTTCAGATCTTTTGTATTGCCTTTGAACTCGTTCCAGCGGTCTTCCCAGGTAGCCCAGCCCCAGCAGTCGGCACCTTTCACAAAAAAGCTCAACTCAAATTCATTCGCCAGCGGATAAACATAGCCGGAAATACAAGCCACATTGTTCTCCGTCGAATAACGTTCGAGCGAGTCGTTCATAAAATGCAGAAAACCAGGAGCGGTTATCATATCATCTTCCAATACTATCGCGCTGCCGTATTGCCCGATAACCTTGCTTACTCCATTCATAACGGAATCAGCGAGGCCTTTGTTCTCCGGGCTTTCAATTATCTCCACTTCCCCGCACCATTGAGCGGAGCGAATCACTTCTCTTGTCTTCGCTACCTGCGCTTTTGTTTCCGCGGAAGCACCTTCCTTAACACCATCGGCAAAAATGAACAAGCGCGACTCCCCTGCCAGCTCATTAGCACGCAGGCTCTCCAGCGTCCTGAACGTATGCTCAGGGCGGTTGTATACGAACAATATGACAGGCGCGGTTCTCATGAGATAGCAAATTCGATCTTTTCCCAGTGATCAGGGATCACATCGGGCGGATAATCTTTCTTCACCCTGAAGCCATACCAATACTTGGGGGCCAGTACCCGTGCGTTCTTCTCGTTGAGGTAAGCTCCCCACCAGGAATAGGAGCTGTTTGCCAGCACCAATACGTCAGCAGCCATTAATATCTGGAAGTCAACGATCAGATCAGCACTGGAAGAGACAATGGGCTTCAGGTGGCTGTAGATCTTTTTCACATGCGCGGGCTCGTCGGTCACAAAAACGATATTGTAGTTTTCCAGCTTATCGATCTTCCAAAGACAAGCATCGTAGTATTGAGGGGGCAGTGAAATATCGGCCCCGCCAAGGGTATCGTCGCCTTGCGTTACATAATCGGTCCTGCGCACATGCATCACCAGCAAAGGCTTGTCGTTGTTTATCTTGAGATACTCCCTAGCGTTGATCTTCCACTTGGCCTTTATCGCGAACTCCCTTTTGATATCAGGCGAGGTCTCAAGGAAATATTTCTCCGATTGATAATAGCCGCTGTACATACAACCATTCTTGCCAAACTTCTTTTTATTGTCCTCATGTGTCGCTGTTGGCGGAAACTCATTAACAGGCAAACCACCTTTGCCAAACATGCGCAAGCGGTTACGGAATCCACTATAAGAAGGCAGTTCAAAATAGCGGTCGAGGCACATCTTGAAATATTTATTGCCCTTCAGAAAAAAGCCCGTACCCAATTGTTTTGCCGTATGCATGGCAAAAGCATATTGGAACATCTGGTTCCCGAAACGGCCTATCAACCGAACGCCTATCATGCTTTACGCTTCTTTACCCAAACGCTTGCCCGTGTGAATTCCTTCGAGTAAGGTGTGGGACTAAAATGATCGATCACGCTCTCAAAAGACCCTTGCAGCATGGGCCATGTCTTTTCCCTGTAATATTCCCTTTCCGAATTATCGAGTACCAAAAAGCCGCCCTCCTTAATTTGCGGCATAGCATGTACCAGGCATGAAGGCCTTGACCTGCCGTCCACCACCACGCAATCAAAATATCCTTCGGGAAAAGTATCAATATGGGAAGCATAACGCCTGAAATTGCTGTCGAGGAATGCTTCGTCGGTAGTATAATAATGTTCCGGCACTGCCGCGTCAGGGTTTGTCATTGGCAAACCTTTTTCAGCGGGGACAAATGCTCCCTTCCAGCGTACCGCCTTTTCCTTTGATATCTTGGTGCTTAGTATCTTAAACCACTCTTCGTTGTGCTCCACAGTTACTACCTCATTTGCCCTCCTGAGAAAAAAGAGCGTGGAGCCGCCGCCGCCGTATTCAAACACCTTTGAAGAACTTCCAATATTCTTGTTCAGAAAGTCGATGACCTGGAAGGAGACCCAGGCCAGTTCATCGGAAACAGAGGAGGCTCCTTTGCGCATCGAGCGCTTCCAACGGAAATAATATTGAAAGGGGGAAGAGCACATCCCCAGGTTGCGGCACCTTAAGACCTGTCTCCAGAATGTACGCAGATCGTCAAACATTTTATTTTATAGAGAAAGAATGATCGAACAAGAACTGTCCCTGGCCGTCGGGCGGTAGTTTGCCGGTGCCGTAAAAATCGCCGGCCTCCACATCAATGGTACCCGCTTCCCTCACCCAGTCGGCCACTTCACCATTTACCTTGGCATAGAGCGAAAAAGTATAAATACCCTGGCGGAAAGGGAATTTCGGAATACTGATCTCCACCCTTTCCTGCGCTGGCTCGGCATTGAACACCTGGTCGGTAAGGTCGTTGCTCATAAAACCAACACGCTGCCCGTATTCATCGTCAATGCCCACCGCTATATTGAGATTTCTAAGAGGGGAACCTGAGTTGTTCTTAAAGCGTATGCTCATCACCACCTTCTTTCCGCATTGGAACGAAGTAAGCGCTTTGCCGCTCTCGTCCTGCAAAGCCACCGACTGAAACTTCAGCACCTGATTCCCGGAACGGTCGGTGCGGTCGGCTATGTTGATGGCAGCTGATTCGGAAGCGGAACGCAAATAGGCAGCAACCACTTTGGGCGCTTCGCCGCTCATTTGTATTTGTCCCTGTTGTAAGAAGATAGCCGTATCGCAAAGGTTCTGTATGGCCGCCATGTTATGGCTTACAAAGAGCACGGTCCTGCCCTGCCCCGACACATCTTTCATCTTGCCCAGACATTTTTTCTGAAACTCAGCGTCACCAACGGCAAGCACTTCGTCCACTATCAATATCTCAGGCTCCAGGTGAGCGGCCACGGCAAAGGCCAGGCGAACGTACATTCCGGAGGAATAACGCTTCACAGGTGTATCAAGGAATTTATCCACCTCCGCAAAAGCCACTATCTCGTCGAACTTAGAGCGTATCTCGTTCCGGCTCATGCCCAGGATAGCACCGTTGAGGAAAATATTCTCGCGGCCCGAAAGCTCCGGGTGAAAGCCGGTACCCACTTCCAATAAACTGGCCACCCGTCCATCAATGGTGATCCTGCCTTTGGTAGGTACCACAATACGACTGAGCATCTTGAGCAACGTTGACTTACCGGCCCCGTTACGGCCAATGATACCGATGCGATCGCCCTGCTTCACATCGAAGCTTACATCCTTAAGCGCCCAAAAAGTTTCGAGCGATGAACCTCCTTCCTTCCTGCGAAACACCTCGGTGAGAGATTCACGGAAAGTAGAATAGGCCGCTCCCTGCTGGTGGCGCAGGAGATAGCTCTTGCCAAGGCTCTCTACTTTTATGACCGTTTGCGACATCGTTTATATTACGTCAGCAAATTGTTTTTCCATCTTTCTGAAATACACCACGCCAATGATCACAAACAAGAAACTAATTCCTACAGAGATGCAGAAAGGTGTCCAGTGAATGATCATATTATTTCCCAACAAGCTCCAGCGAAAACCATCAATGATACCCACCATGGGGTTGAGCGAGTACAGGTACTGTAGCCACTCGGGAATGCGCGCGTTACCGTAAATGTCCTGGCTACTGTACATAAGGGGCGAAATGAAATATCCCAATTGTATAAGGAATGGCACCACGTACTTGAAGTCGCGGTATTTTACGTTAAGGGCAGCCATATAAATACCGATGCCTGAAGCAGCGACCACCGCCAGCGCGAGGAAGAGCGGGAAGAACAAAATATTGATGCTGATCGGGTGACCGTACGCGATCATAAGCGCTACGATGATCAGGAGCGAAATAAAGAAGTCGACCAGGCAAACAATAACGGTACTGGCAGGAACAATGAGGCGCGGGAAATAGATCTTGGATACCAGGTTAGCGTTGGCGATGAGCGAATTGCTCATCTCGCTGAAGGCGCTGGAGAAGAACTGCCATGGCAGCACCGCCGCCGCTACCAGCAATACCCTGGGCGTTCCCTGGGCATTGGTCTCGAACATCCATCCGATAAATGAAAAGGCGGCAATGGCAAGCAAAGGACGTAATACGCTCCAGGCGATGCCAACAAAGGTTTGCTTATAACGAACCAGGATATCGCGCCATGCCAAAAAATAGAAAAGCCCCCGGTAGGTCCAGAGGTCTTTCCAGTAGTTGCCCGCCGTAGTGCCGGGCTCTATTACGATGCGGTTCTTCGACATTCGCGCTACTTAGCGACGTTCACCGAGCGTGTTTCCCTGATCACCGTCACTTTTACCTGGCCGGGATAGGTCATTTCTGTTTGTATCTTCTGTGCAATGTCAAATGAAAGTGTCTCAGCGTCTTTGTCCGATACCTTTTCGCTGGCAACGATCACGCGCAGCTCGCGGCCGGCCTGGATCGCATATGACTTTTCAACTCCCTGGTACGAAAGCGCCAGCGCTTCGAGGTCCTTAAGGCGTTTGATGTATTGTTCCGCCACTTCGCGCCTTGCGCCGGGCCTTGCGCCTGATATAGCATCGCAAACCTGTATGATGGGAGAAATGATGCTGGTCATCTCCACCTCGTCGTGGTGAGCGCCAATGGCATTGCACACCTCGGGTTTTTCCTTGAACTTCTCAGCGAGCTTCATGCCCAGGATCGCGTGCGGCAGTTCCGGCTCATCGTCGGGCACCTTGCCGATGTCATGCAACAGTCCGGCACGCTTCGCGATCTTAGGGTTGATCCCCAGCTCCGAAGCCATGATGGCGCAAAGGTTAGCCACTTCGCGGCTGTGCTGCAATAAGTTTTGTCCGTAAGAGGAACGGTATTTCATCCTGCCCACCATTCGGATAAGCTCAGGATGCAACCCGTGAATACCGAGGTCGATGGTGGTGCGCTTGCCTGTCTCCACGATCTCTTCCTCGATCTGCTTCTTTACCTTCTCCACCACTTCCTCAATGCGGGCGGGGTGGATACGGCCGTCGCTCACCAACTGGTGTAGCGCCAGGCGGGCGATCTCTCTCCTCACAGGGTCGAAGCCCGAAAGGATGATCGCTTCAGGAGTGTCGTCAACAATGATCTCGATGCCGGTAGCGGCTTCAAGCGCGCGAATGTTCCTTCCTTCCCTGCCGATGATACGGCCCTTCACTTCATCGTTCTCGATGTTGAAAATGGAAACAGAGTTCTCCACAGCATGCTCGGTGGCAACGCGCTGTATGGTTTGGATAACGATCTTCTTCGCTTCCTTGTTAGCGGTAAGCTTGGCCTCGTCAACAATGTCTTTGATATGCGACAGCGCTTCGGTCTTGGCCTCTGCCTTGAGCGATTCGGTAAGCTGCGCTTTGGCGTCTTCGGCCGAAAGGCCTGAGATGGCCTCGAGGGTCTCCACTGTACGGCGATGCACCTTCTCTACATCCGCTTGCTTACGGGTAAGGCCTTCCAGCTGAGCGGTAAGGTTCTGGCGCAGGTTCTCTATCTCGGCCTGCTTGCGCTGGCCCTCCTCTATCTTCTGGCTCAGGTTGTTCTCCTTCTGCTTGATCCGGTTTTCCGCCAAACCCATTTCCTTGTTGCGCTCGTGGATCTGTTTTTCGTGCTCCGATTTAAGTTGCAGGAATTTCTCCTTGGCCTGGAGTATCTTCTCGTTCTTGAGCGCTTCCGCTTTCACCTCCATTTCCTTCATCTTCAGCTCGCTCTTCCGCAGCACCGATTTCCTTAGCATGCTGGTGGTGATCAGTATGCCGAGAACGATCCCCAGCACCGCCGCGCCGGCGATGATGAGGATAGTGATAGTATCGAATTTAATGTCCATTGTTTTGTTTTTAATGGTTAATAAATAAAAACCCGCACAACCCAACCCTTCGTTGAGCAATGCGGGAATTCATAGGGCGCATAGCGCCCTGTAGTTTGAATATTACGTACCTGACTTCTTCAGGTAATCCGAAACAAAAGCTTCCATTTCAACGATACGTGCTGAGAGGCCTTCTTCCTCCTCCACCGCTTTTTCGCCGTTCACTATATTTTCAGAAGCCAATTGAAGGGCACACATGGCAAGAAGGTCCTGCTTATCGCGGACCGTATAGTTCTCCTCGTATTCCCTGACACGCTCGTTGATGAGTTTGGCGGCCTTGCGAACGCCTTCCTCCTCCTCGCGCTGGATCGTCAAAGGATATGTCCTTCCTGCTATCGTTACCTTTATGGATATCTCTGCCATTTCTGTTTTCGGATCTCCCCTGATTGGGGAGCACTTATTTATTCAAAAGAGCAATGCACTTATCTATTTCCCGCACTAGCTCGTTAATTTTCGATTTTATATTTGCTGGATTTTCGTTTGTTTCTTTTATTGATTTAGCTATTTGTATTACTTTATTGTTATTCTCAAGGGTTTTAATGCTTTGCTTTTGTTTTTCGATGGTGGCCCGCATCTCCTCCACTTCCTTTGCGAGCTTCGTATTATCCTCTACTCCTTTGCGGTGTAAATGTACTAATTTTTCGATCTTCGACCGGAGGCTCTCTACTGTTAAAGATACGTCTTTCATGACCGGGGCTTAATGACTGCTAGCCAGTTTTTTACAAAAGTAGCATTACCCGCCTATCCAGCAAAATTTTCAACCTCGATTTGTGAATAGTTTAGGACCTTTTGAGGGTTCCCTTGTGGGGCGAGGGGCTACCTTTGGGCCATGGCCTCTGACCGTTTTAAACACTATTTGCCTACTGCCTATTTACCAGCCAAAGCTTTAGCGACGGCGGGCTGCCTACTGCTTACTGGCTGGGTCATGGGCCAAACCTACCCCAAAGACTATTTCCGCTTACCAGTTGACACGAGCATTTCCCTGGCCGGTAATTTCGGGGAGCTGAGGGCCAATCACTACCATTCAGGCTTCGACATACGCACAGGCAATAAAGAGGGCATGAAAATATACGCCGTTGCCGATGGGTATGTGTCGCGAATAAAAGTAGGGCCCTTTGGTTACGGCAAGGTTTTGTACATCACCCACCCCAATGGCTATGTTTCGGTATACGGACACCTGCGGGAGTTCAGCGGGGCCATCGCTACTTATGTGCAGAAGAAGCAATATGAGAAGGAGAGCTTTGAAGTGGAACTTATGCCTGGCGCTACTGAGCTCACGGTAAAGAGATCAGACCTCATAGCCCTTTCCGGCAATACCGGCGGCTCCACAGGCCCGCACCTCCACTTCGAAATGCGTGACGCGGCTACCGAAGAGATCATCAACCCTTTGCATTTCGGTTTTGGGATAAAAGACAAAGAGGCGCCAACCCTGGTAAGCCTGGCGGTTTATCCGGCCGATGCGCAGAGCCTGGTGAACGGCAAGAAAGAGCCTAAGTACATTCCATTGGCGAAGAAAGGCAGCAAGTATGCTTTCAAGAACCCCGATAGTATACGCATCCAGGGCAAGGCCTGGTTCGGGATCGAATGCTTTGACAGGGAGAGCATTTCGTCGGGAAAGAACGGGGTGTATTCCATTGAACTATTTGCGGACACACAAAAGATATACGCATACAAGATCGACCATTTTGCTTTCGGGGAGACCCGCTACGCCAATCGTCATGTGGATTATGCCATTCGCCGCAAGAGCGAGAAAAACATTCAAATAAGCTCCCTTGCGCAATGCAATGTGCCGGCCTTATACTCAATGCTGCCGGCCAAAGGCATTGCCGACTTTAGCTCAGGCAAGACCCAAAAGATGAAATATGTGGTGAAAGATTTTTTTGGGAACAGCACAGAAATGACCTTTGAGGTGAAAGCAACGGTAGCGAAAGCAGCTGATAAAAATCCTTCCGCTGACAAGCTCGGCAAACTATTGACAGACCAGGAGAGCCTTCTCCCCTGCTCCCTCGCTAAAACCATCAACCGCAGCAATCTAAAATTAGACTTCCCTGCCAATTGCTTTTATGAAGACCAGGTGTTTGATTCCCGAACAGGCGATACGCTCCGGGGCGCCTTTTGCCCTGTATATACGGTAATGAACGATGACATCCCTTTGCATGTTCCCTGCACCATCTCCATAAAGGCAACGGTGCCTGAGGAACTAAAGAGCAAGGCGTTGATCGTATCGCTCGATGAGAAGAACCGCAAGTACCAGGAGTTTACCGAACAGGCTGATGGATGGTACACGGCAAAAGTGAAAAGCCTTGGAAAGTTCACTGTCGTGATCGACACCACCGCGCCGGTGATCAAACCGCTGAACATTGCTACCGGAAAGAATATGAAAGCGGAAAAGATGATCACGGTGAAGGCCACTGATAACCTTAGCGGGATCAAGGTCTACCGGGCCACCATCGATGGCAAATGGGTGTTGATGGAGTACGAACCCAAGAAACACCTGTTCTTCTATACCTTTACGGAAGTGATCAGCAGCGATGTGCATACATTTATATTTGAGGTAACGGATCATAAGGATAATAAGGCCCGGTATAGCACAGCTTTTTCTAAGTAAGCAGTAGGCAAAAATTAACATGTTATGAGAGTACATTTTATAGCGATAGGCGGCAGCGCGATGCATAACCTGGCAATAGCCATGCACAAGAAGGGTTATAAAGTGAGCGGCTCTGACGATGAGATCTTCGAACCCTCTAAAGGCAGGTTAGCGAAGCTGGGATTATTGCCCTCGAAGGAAGGCTGGAACGCGGAGCTGATCACGAAAGAGCTTGACTCGGTGATATTGGGCATGCACGCCAGGGCCGATAATCCTGAACTGTTGAAAGCAAAGGAGCTTGGTTTAAAAATATTCTCCTATCCCGAATACATTTACGAGGAAACGAAGAACAAGACCCGCGTAGTAATAGGCGGCAGCCATGGCAAGACGACGATAACGGCAATGATATTGCATGCCCTGCATTTTCATAAGATGGACTGCGATTACCTGGTGGGCGCGCAGCTGGAAGGCTTCGACACCATGGTGAAGCTAAGCAAGGAGGCTCCCATCGCCGTTATTGAAGGCGATGAATACCTTAGCTCCCCTATCGACCGCCGGCCTAAGTTCCATTTGTACCAGCCCAACATCGCTATACTGAGCGGCATCGCCTGGGACCATATCAATGTGTTTCCCACCTTCGATAATTACGTGGAGCAGTTCCGCGTCTTCTGCGGACTGATACGTCCGGGAGGGGCCCTGGTGTATTGCGAGATGGACGAAGAAGTACGGAAGCTCGGTGAAGCTGTTAAAGACATCAAACAACTCCCTTACGGAATTCCAGAGCATTCCATTGAGAATGGCATCACCTACCTGCACCATGCGAAGAACAAGATACCGCTGGCCGTTTTCGGAGAGCACAACCTAATGAACCTGAAAGGCGCCATGCTGGTATGCAGGGAACTCGGCATGAGCGAAGAAGACTTCTGCAAAGCTGCCACCTCTTTCAAAGGCGCGGCCAGGCGATTAGAACTTGTGGCCCGCAATGAGCAAACGGCAGTGTACAAAGATTTCGCGCATAGTCCTTCCAAATTGAAGGCAACAACACAAGCGGTAAAAAAGCAATTCCCGAAGCGCAAACTTATTGCCTGCATGGAACTGCATACCTTCAGCAGCCTCAACGAGAGTTTCCTTGCCGAATACGATGGCTCCATGGCTTTGGCGGACGAAGCGATCGTATACTTTAACCCTCATACCATCGAACACAAAAAATTGAAGCCGATCACCGAAGAACAGGTAAAGAAAGCCTTCGGGGGAACCAATGTGAAAATATTTACCGATTCATCCGCCCTTAAAGAAAATCTCCTTGGAATGAACTTCAAAGAGAAGACCCTGCTCATGATGAGCTCAGGAACTTTTGACGGTATCGACCTGAAAGAGCTGGGAGAAAAAGTAACGAAGGGTTGAATCAGCGGCCGCTGTTGTAAAATACCAGCAGGTCCATCTCCATATTGATCATATCGAGCTCTATGCGCTCGCTTTCCTTCAGTCTCTCATCGCCGCTTTTATATTCAGAGATACTCCGATCGTAAACATTGGACTCCTTATAGATCGTGCTGCTGAACCTCCTGAAGGTAAATACGTCATCCAGTGACATTGCTTTCCCATTATTGACAAGGCCAGTCTTCTCCCCTGCCAGTATCTTTCTGAACTCAGGATAATAGATCCAAAAAAGAACGGTAGTGTCTTTTGGAGTAACGATCACAGGCGCTATTCCGATAATGCGAATCTCCGACAGAAGGCGCTGATCATCAAAGAACCAATCCTCCTTGACCATATACCCAGTAACTTTTTGAGAGAGACCGGCTTGCTTCGCTTCCTCCTTAGTAAGCTCACCGATAAATTCATCTGACTTTTTGTTATAGGCTTTCGCCCTTCCCGAACTTACAGCATCATATAGAACTTCGTACAAGCTCCGGGGCCCGGCTAACCGCGGATTGGCAGTAGGATCAGCGATCCGCCATATCCTTTTAGCTGCGACAACATCTTTCTCCCTAATTTTAAAATAATCAATATACCCGTCCTTGTTATATGTGAGTTGGTACAGGGGGGTATTTAGCAATTGACATGGCCCCTCCTTCGCTATTTTGGGAAAGGGCTGATCATACTCAAAAAGGTTCTGGTAATTGCGCTGGCAACGCATACGGCCTAAAGAATCCCAAACGGTCCAAACACCTGTCTTCAGGTTATCTCTAAAGGTCCCTTCCGCCTTTTTCTTTCCATTGGAATACCAGCTGGTATACTTTCCGCTGAACATCCCATTTTCCTTTCCATAGGAACACTTGTATTCATTACCGGTATACTGCAACTTGTTCTCCTGCGAGAAGCATGATACAGCGGCCAGTATCAGGGAGATCAAACTGTATATCCTTGGGAGCATCATTTCACAATTATCTTTTTATCAAGTCCCCAAAGCTCTAATAGATCATACTCAATAGGCCAGGGTCTTCTCCTGGTCTTATCAAACCAAACAAGAGGAACCTTTACCATCCGGAAGCCCACATCTCTGTACCCTTCCGTATCATATCCGTAGTTATGTGCCAGGTCCCCGCGACTAAAGCGGAAAGAACTGCCAGCGATCTTTTTCCTCCGCATAACAAAAGGCTCTGATATTCTGGCCCAATACGAATAGTCCTCGTAATTGTTCAAGGAATCTGTGAAATCGTAAGCAGATTCATCGTACGAATTCAACAACCAATCAGCATAGTCAAAACTCATATCTGTGGAACCAGCTATTGATTCAAAATGATCGTAGGCAGACAACCATTCGGTTTCTGTGGGCAGACGATAAATGAATTTTATCGTGTCTCCTTTGTTTTCATTTATAGTTCTCCAACGGCAATAGTTTAGTGCATTCCGCCAGGAGACGCCCACCACCGGATAGGGATCGTAAGCGCTATTACCCATGTACCTATTGTATACCTGTAGTAAACACATGGTCGAATCAGGAAACAGGGCTTTCCATACTGCCCGGGAAGAATCTTTTTTAGCCATTGCTAAAAATTCCCTGTATTCCCTTAACGTAATAAAGCAACTTAGTTCTAATGATGGTGTCTTGGCCTTAGGCCCGGGAAAGGCATTCACGGAGTGAAATGTGTGCATTCCTTCTCCTCTCACATATCCCGGATAGAACTCCTTTGCCGGGATCTTATAGAATTGATCCTGGGCGTTTAATGATAGTACAAACAGAATTGAAATGAATACCGCGCAGCTCTTCTTCACAAAGCTAATTTACAAACGAAAACTATTGGAAACAAACTTAATTGCTCTCTTCCTCCGGATGCCTTACCACAAAAGTGGAACAGATAAAGCTGAAAATACCCCCCATAAGAAGTGTAAACATGAGGATATTGGTGGCCTGCTTGAATGGAGTAAAGTATTCTGCCCAGGCGTCCCTGGCCATGGCGATCTCTCCCGGGGTTTTACCTTCGGATTTTAGTTGCATTTCAGCCACCTCCTGGTAAAATTTCACGATCTCTCCATCGATCCAGCCGTAGTAGATATACGTGAATACCATCACGATGAGCGCATCGATCAGGCTTACTATCAATCCCACTTTCATGCATTCTTTAAGAGAGATGAAACCTCCCAGTTCCTGATCCCGCTTTTTCTTCATGGCCATAAAGATGGCGGGGATCAAAAACGCAAAACAAATGAGCCTCGAAAATAAACCCAGCCTGCTGAACTGGCTATGCGAGAAATAAATGGAGAGCACCCAGGTGATGGTGAGCAGCCCTACAATGACACCGTATTTAACAGGTTTCGTCAAGGACTTAGCCGTTCATTGACATGAGGAACTCCTCGTTGCTCTGGCTGTTCTTCATACGGTCGCGCATGAACTCCATTGCTTCAAGAGGGTTCATATCGGCCAGGTGGTTGCGGAGGATCCACATACGCTGCAGCACATCCTTTTCTATCAGAAGGTCGTCACGACGGGTACTCGAGGCCACTATATCGATGGCGGGATAGATACGTTTGTTACTGAGCTTGCGGTCCAACTGCATTTCGCTGTTGCCGGTACCTTTAAATTCTTCGAAGATAACTTCGTCCATCTTGGAGCCTGTCTCCGTAAGAGCGGTAGCAAGGATGGTTAGCGATCCGCCGCCTTCTATCTTACGGGCAGAGCCGAAGAAACGCTTGGGCTTGTGAAGGGCGTTGGCATCCACACCGCCTGAGAGCACTTTTCCTGAAGCGGGCTGCACCGTATTGTAAGCACGGGCAAGGCGGGTGATGGAATCGAGCAGTATCACAACGTCATGTCCGCATTCGGTCATACGTTTGGCTTTGTCAAGCACGATGTTCGCGATTCGCACATGCCTGTCGGCAGGTTCGTCGAAGGTAGAAGAGATCACCTCGGCCTTTACGCTGCGTGCCATGTCCGTTACTTCCTCAGGACGCTCGTCGATGAGCAGGATCATGAGGTAAACTTCGGGGTGGTTGGCGGCAATGGCATTGGCAATGTCCTTCAGCAGAACGGTCTTACCTGTCTTGGGCTGTGCCACAATGAGGCCTCGCTGCCCTTTTCCAAGCGGTGTAAATAGGTCAACGATACGGGTGGACAAATTGCTTTGAGGATGGCCGGTGAGCGTGAACTTTTCGAAGGGGAACAAAGGGGTGAGATGCTCAAAAGGCACACGATCTCTCACATAGGCCGGTTCCCTCCCATTGATCTTTTCGACCTTAATGAGGGGGAAGTACTTCTCCCCTTCTTTCGGAGGACGAATGGTGCCGCGAACGGTATCGCCGGTTTTGAGGCCGAAGAGCTTTACCTGCGATTGTGATACATAAACGTCGTCGGGAGAGTTGAGGTAGTTATAGTCAGCGGAACGCAGGAAGCCGTAACCGTCCTGCATCATCTCCAGCACTCCTTCGCAGGAAACGATGCCGTCGAAATTGAACTGGGGCTCAGGAGCACGCTTCTCGTAATATTGCTTCTTGTAGTCCTTGTTCTCCTGCCCATGGCTCTGTTCCGTTTCAGCGGGCACCCTGTCGGTTTGAGCCACCGGCTCGGTCTGCGGGGTGTTCTCAGAGGAATTTGAAGTGTTCTCTCCGGTGCCACTGTTCACAGCAGAATCGTCGTCGGATCTCTTCTTGTGCCTTCCGTCTTTGTTATCGTCCATAGATCTTATTTTAATGTTCTTTTATAAGAGGGTTTTATGATATTCGGGGGAGCACCTGGCAGAATTGGCACAGGTATGTATCGGGGGGAGTATAAAATACTATTGAGAAAATATGCTGCGAACAGCGCGGATAAAAAAGTATGTTTATGATTGGGATTAGAAAGTCGCTGTGACAGCGGAATCGGATACAATGATACAAAGAATATTTAATATCCCGAAAGAAAATCTTTTTTAGGCCCTTTTTCCCATTTCCACTACCCTCAGGTCAATGATCTTGTCCTTGTCCACCTTAAACCGGAGCAAGGTCCTCACCTGGTGAAAACCCGAAATTCCTGCCGCCCCGGGGTTCATGTGCATTACCTGGTATTTCTGGTCGAACTGCACCTTAAGGATATGGGAATGGCCGCAGATAAAGAGCTTCGGAGTATCCTTTTGTATCTCCGCAAGGGCGGCGGGCGAATACTTGCCTGGATACCCCCCGATATGGGTCATATAAACGCTTACCTGCTCACAGGCAAAGCGCAGGTGCTCCGGGTATTCCTTGCGGATGTCCTGCCCATCAATGTTCCCGTAAACAGCCCTCAAGGGTTTCAACTCAGTTATGGCCTGGCAAACAGCGATCGTACCCACATCGCCGGCATGCCATACCTCGTCGGCCTCGCGCACGTGCTTCAGCACCTTTTCATCCAGGAAATTATGGGTATCGGAAAGCAGAACGATCTCGGTCATATCAAACAAAAGCACCCTGGAGGATCAGGGTGCTTTCTTATCTTTTTATTTAGCCTCTTTATCTGAAGAGATGCACGAACCCGTGCGACTTGATGGGATCCAGTTTGGCTTCAGGGTCCCCCAGCAGTGCCGCGTCGCAGGAGCTGGTGTAGAAGGCCATCCAGTAATAAACGCCCTCCGCCGCCTCATGTCCGTTTATCTTGCCGTCCCATTCGCGGGTTGCGTCCTTCGACTCAAACACCACCTTGCCCCATCGGTTATAGATCTTTATCTCAAAATCCTTAATGTACTTGAACTGCTTGGTAGCAAACACTTCGTTCACTCCATCGTTGTTGGGCGTGAACACGTTCTGGTTCAGCAGATAGTCACCAATGAAAGGGTGAGGGTTAAGGTATACTTGTTTGTTGATACGGATGATGCAATTGGTATCGTTGGTAGTGATGGGTGTCAGCAGCACGTGGTACTTGTCGCCCAGCGCGGGGAACATCACCTTGATACAAGGCACCGTATCGATCAGCTGGCCGGTTTGGTCATTGAACCATTGGTATTTCTTATACCCATCAAGCGCGCAGAACGTCACCGAAGAATCGCCGGGACAGAAATAATCCTGGCCGAGGTCGCCGCAAACACCATCGATGTAGGCATACCCGAAGTGACCCGTTTGAGTACAGTCGCCGGTAAGGAACACGATGGTTACGTTCTGTGTCAGGTAAGCGTTCAGGTCCACAGTGATCGTGGTCCAGCTCTTATAACGCACCGGGGCACTATATGAATCGCCAATGGGTCTGGTAGAGGTTTGGAAGCCGGGAATGTTCGCCGAAGCGGTTACTTTATAGGTGGAACAAGGAATGGTGTCGAGCTTATAGTCCAGCATGGTGATGTAAAAGAAAGGCTGCTGGGTGGTGGGGTGCCCGTTATCGTTAAGTACCACGGCGTAACGGTAAGTAAAGTACACGTTCTCAGCGGTAACTTTAAAGGTCTGCTGGATCTGCTCTCCATAGGCGCCGTTAATAGAATCGCCCAGGCGCGCGGAATGGGTGCTGCCGGGAGCTACCTTGGGGAATCCGCCGTAATAATCGAGCGGGTCGGCATTGTCAGGTACGATGGTGTGCCTTCCGGGAGTAATGCCGTATACAGGGGCGCTGAGAGGTGTAAGGCTCACCACGTTGTCGCCGGTAAAACCGCTCCAGCCATTAAAGGTGCTGTCCTCAAAACCAATGTTGGTACACACCATATTGGTATCGCTGAATACGATAGGTTTCTTCGCCGTTTTCTGCATCATGGCCTTGGCTTTCGCTTTGGCGATGTAAGAAGCACGGTCATGTTCATGGATGCCTTTACGGTTCATCTCCTCGATGACAGCCTTTTCATCAAAGGTGGTTTGGGCGCTGATCACCAGGGGGCCGATGGCAAAGAATGCGGAAAGGGCAAGTCCGAAAAAACGAGTACGGCTTGCTTTGGTAGAGGTAAATGTCATGGGTTTATGTTTGGGTTCATTAACTATAAGTGAAAAAGTCCCTAAAAGGGACTTTTTCCTGAAAATATTTTTTTACCTCAAAAGGTGAACAAATCCCTTGCTTTTGATCGGAACGTCGTCTATTGAGCAGGTCGACTTGTATTCGGCCATCCAGTAGTACACGCCTTCGTCGGCAGGCTTACCGCTTGTCATCTTGCCATCCCACTCCACTTTATAGTCGTGGCTTGAGAACACTTCAAGGCCCCAGCGGTTATATATCTTGATGTTGAAGTCCTTCACATACTTCAGGGGATTGGCCTTCAGAATGGAATCATGACTTGCGGGAGCAACCATTTCGTAATAATTGGCAGCAGTGTAGAACTTGTCGTTATAGCCGTCGTTATTGGGAGTCATCACGTTCTGATTAAGCAGGAAGAGCGGGATGTCATTAGGCGGGTTAAAGTCGAGGGTGGTAATAAGCGTTGTGGGACAGCCCGCGAGGTTGGTCAGGTACACCGTGTACTGGTCGCCTACTTTGGGATTATCGAGCACAATGCTCTGGGTATAACCAATGAACTGGCCTGTTTGATTGTCTTTCCAGGTATAACCTACATAGCCTGCAGGTGCTGTAAGGGTGATCTGGGGATCGCTTGGGCAATACGCCGTAGAGATCTCAGAGGCCGAGCAGGTAGCATCAATGTAAGCGTAACCCCAGTGACCTGACTGTGTACAGTCGCCGGTGCTGAACTCGATGGTAACCGAGTCGTTCAGGTAAGCGCTAAGGTCCATACCAACGGTTGTCCATGTCTTGTACTTAACGGTGCCTTTGGTGATGAAGCTTGTGTCGGAACCAGCGTATACGTGGTAAGCGCCGCACTGGCCGGGGATCGGTACAGTGATGCCTGCCGAATCCCAATACAACTGGATATCGAAACGGGGCTGGTCGTAAGGCTGGTGGTTAGGGTCCTGGAATACCACAGCGTACTGGTAAGTGAAGGCCGAACTGTTGGCCTGTACCAGGAATTTGAACTGAAGGCGTTCTGACTGCGCGCCGTTCACCGCGTTACCGAGGCGTACGGAAACCTTGCCTCCTCCGGGAGCCTGGAAAGGAATGGAAGAGTCGTTAGGAAGCGCGAGATCAGTATACGTATTGGGGTCAAGTCCGGGTTGATCGAGGATCACATGCCTGTCAGGCGATTGCGTAACGGGAACGTTCCTTGAGGAATCCCATCCGGGGCTCAGCACATAGTTAAAAATGGAGCCGCTGGAGTTGCAGGATCCTTTCCATGCTTTCCAGTTGGTGAAATTGCCATATTCGAAATCCGCGTTGTTGCATGACTGCGCGCTTGCGAGAGAAGGCGCGGCGGTGATGACGAGGGCCGCAATAATGGTTTTCATTAATTTCATAGGAATGTTCTTTACAATGATTGATTAATTTGCTTTGATGGTAGAGCCTTTTGCAGGGGTGCTGCTAACACCAACCGGCATGCCTTCGAGGGTACTTACGATGGCGTTGCGCAGGTAATTCTCCCTGGCGTTAACGGCAGCCGCGTCATTGCTGCTGAGAGCGCCTTTGTAAACAAGCTTTGTCTTATCGAAGAGAAAAAACTCAGGAGTGTGGGTAGCGCCGAATGACTTGGCAAGTACCGCGTCCTTGTCCATCACATAGTAGAAAGAAGAGAGTTGTTTTTTCTTGTAAGTATCAGCGAACTTTTGCATGGCCTCATAAGAGTCATTGCCTTTGCGCTCTCCTTCGTTAGAGTTCACAAACACCACGCTATAACCGCGGTTGGCCACATGATCGGCCCTTTCGGCGATCTCGGCCTCGTTGAGCTTCACAAAAGGACAGTTGTTAGAGATGAAGATCACCAGCATACCGTTCTGCCCTTTCATGTCGTTAAGACTGAGCTCTTTGCCTGATACGTCTTTCATTTTAACGTCGGCGCTTACAGCGGCGGTACCTACCGAAATGCCGTTGCCCGAGGGCTTAAACGCAGAAAAGGCCGCGAAGGCCAGCACTGCAAAAGAAAAATACTTGATCGAATTTTTCATATGAGGTGATTTATTTGAATATCCTTTAATTTAAGCATCACAAAGCTAAGAGATTCCCCCGTTTTAGCAAAGCTTTTTAGGCTTTTTTTAAGCATTTTTTAACAATGCTTAATTATCTGATGATCCTGATCAACTCTTTTTTAGCGTACAGCTTACCGTCTGCGCCTGTAGCGTTGCAGATCCAGTAATAGGTTCCGGCAGGCAGCAATTCGCCATTGTACTTTCTGCCATCCCAGCATTCTCCGGGCTTATCCCAGCTGTACAGGATCTGTTCGTTCACGTCAACGATCGCAACATTCATTGATTTGATGCTCTCGCCTTCGATACAGAACCGGTCATTAACGCCATCGTTATCGGGGGTGAATACTTTGGCGACTTTATCCCAATCGAGTTTGGAAGTTTTATCTACGTTAATTATAGTGCTGGTGGTAAAGGTGCGACCGTTCTCCGATTTCACGGTGAGGCTCACCCTGTATGAGTTCGGTTCATTATAGGTATGCGTTAGCTTGTAATTGCTGCTGTCGATAGTTCCGTCGCCAAAATTCCAAATATGGGTTTTTGCTTTACCGAAGTTAATGTTGAAGAAAGAAACGGTAAGCGGTGAAGGACCTTCGATAGGACTGGCTTCGATCACAGCGGTAAGCTCCTGGTTGAAGTCTGACCAATCAACAGGATCGTTCTTCACCTTTTCCTCAGCCTTAACACTTGTCTTGATCTCCACTACCTTAACTTCAGTAAGAGGGTTCACCTTGTTGTTCGGGTTCTCTATATTATTTTTCTTTTCATCGATCAGGTTGGCAGTTTTTGGATCCATCTTTTCGATCTCAGGCTGCTTGGGCTCGTTCTTAGCAACAATCTCTTTCTTCTCCGATTGTTTCACAGCCTTCTCTTTTACGGCCACCGGCTCGGGAGCTTTCTTCTCCTCTACTACGGGCGCATTGTAAACTACTTTTTCATCGGCTGAAACTGTTACAGGAAGTTCTTTCTTGTCGATCACCTGCTCAGGAGTTTCCTTGCTGAAATACCAGGTGCCGAGCAGCGCCATAGCGATAATGGCAGCTGCTGCTGTCCACTTCATGGCGTTGTTGTTTCCGCCTTTCTCAACGGTGTTACCCTTGTGCTTCAAACCATTTTCAATATTGGTCCAGGCAGCAGGGTTCACGTCCGCCTCAAAATTCTCAAAGGCGTTCTTTACTACTTCTTCTATGTTCAGGTTGTTTTTCACTTAAATTACTTTTTCTTCTATTATTATTTTTTGAAGATGGGCTCTTGCCCTTGAATACTGTGATTTGCTTGTACTTTCTGATATGTTGAGCTCTTCTGCTATCTCCTTGTGTGAATAACCTTCAATTGCGTAAAGGTTGAACACTGTTCTGAATCCTGTTGGCAGCCGCTGTATGATCCCCAGGATGTCCTTCGCTGATATATTATCGAGGGTTCCTGTTTTCTCCGCCAGCATGTAGCTTACATCATCTAGGTTTACGTTTTGTTTTAGTTTCTTAGTTTTTCTGAACGTGTTCAGAATATTATTTACCATTATTTTCCGGATCCAGCCCTCAAAAGAACCTGATCCCCTGTATGTATCTATCTTTTCAAATACCTTTATAAATCCGTCCTGCAAAAAGTCCTGCGCGTCATCATTATTGTCGGCGTATCGCAGGCATACACCCATCATTTTTCTCGAAAACGTATCGTAGAGCAGTTTTTGCGCGATCGGGTCGTTTTTTATACAACGTTCGACCAGCTCTTCATCCGATATTTTTCTGATTTCCATGGTATAGATGCCGTTCAGGCCCCTAAGGTTGCATCAATTTTGAAAAAATTCGGCAAAAAACGCAAATTATGCGATTAATGGCCGAATTTCTTATATAAATAATAAGCCAGAACCCCCAGGCCTATGACCAAAACAGCCGTAAAAACGATCTTTATTACGCTATAGGGCCTTTCTCCCTGCACCTCGCCGGTACGGCCATTGATCATAAAACGGTACACCTTATTATTGTACTTATAGGCACTGATCCAGATGGGTAATAAAATATGCTTGAAGGTGATGGCACTGTACGAGGTGTTAAGGGTCCAGATACGCTGGTGGTCACCCCCTATGTCGCGCCGTACCAGGTCACGTATGGTTCCGTCCATAATGCCCTTGGCCTTATCAAAACCGCCCTTGAGGTCCACCTGATAGGTTTCCGTACGGAAGCCGCTCAGGTATTTATCGTCATAGGCGGCTATATTGCCTGTATCCCAGGGCTCCAGGGCGTTGGCATATTTCTCGGGCAAGCTCTTACTGGCGATCACCAAAACATCGTCAAAGGCATGGCTCACATGGCCACCCGCCGGCGACCAGGCAATGCGCGTAACGGTACGGGTGCGGGTCACGGGCTTGTTGTTCTCATAAGCGGTATAGGTCTCCACCGTTTGGTAGTTCACACCCCGTTCACCGGTATAACTGCTGCTGGTATCCGAATCGTAGGTCCAGTAAGGCATGTACATGCCGTTAAGCTTATCAGGATTGTCGGTATACTTCACCAGGTCGCTGGGAGCGAACCAGCGGCTCTTCACCCAGCTCTTGAAATCGGCAAGCGCCTTTTTTTGTTCTATCTTAAAAGGAAGAAGGTATTTGGGTTTGATGATGCTTGAGGTGTTACCGCCGGTTACCACCAACGCGGTATCACAAAAGGGACAATTATCGGAACTCAGGTTAGGCCTCAGCGTGGTGCTGGCACCACAGCCATTACACTTTACCGTTGATACCTGCTGCTTGTCATCGGCACTGAGCGTGTTCTCATTAAGGAACTTTTCAAAGTCGATCTCATCCACCGTTACTGCTTCCTGCGAACTGGCGATCTCATTCTGCGCGCCGCAATACTGGCATTTGAGGCTATTGGTGCCGGGAGCGAACTTCAGTGTGGCGCCGCAATCGCGGCAGGCCAGCTGGTTGCTGACCTCGGCGGTTTTTTCCTGTTGCATTTCCATGGCGAAATATTATGAAGGAATGGGAGGAGGTGTGTTGTTGAACAGTGCGGCCAGTTCGGCAACAGTACCCGCCTGTGCCCAGGCAGCCATGCCGTTCTTCCATACCATCGATTCTTTTTTCAAAGCTCCTGAGGCCGCCATGTTAGCGAGAGCAGCCTGGTCAAAAGGACCGGTCTGCTGACCATTTACCGCCACAAAATACTGGATGATGGGCGGAGGCATATTGGTGTTCACCTGCTGGTTTTGTTGGTTCTGCTGGTTATTCATCAGCTGGTTACCCATCATGTTCGTCATCATATTGCCCATACCCATACCCATACCCATTCCCATTCCCATTCCCATGGTGTTCTGGTTCTCGGCGGCTATCTCTATGCTCTTAGCGGCTTTCATCTGCGCCAGCTTCTGCATATCTATCTTGTTGAGGCGGCTGTATTCGAAGATCTCCTTCTTGAGCTCTTCGGGCATCGATACGTTCTCCACGAGGAACTTGGTGATGGAAAGACCATATTCTATGAAGTCGTTGTTAAGCTTATCCTTTCCAAGGGTGGAAAGTTCTTCCAGGTTCGCTGCGAACTTCTCCACGGGAATATTTCCTTCAGCGGCAGCATCCGTAAACTTAGTAACGATCATTCCGCGCAGCTGGCCAGCCACTTCCTCGGTAGAGAAATTACCATCGGTACCTGCTATCTCTTTGATGAACTTGCCGGCGTCGGTCACGCGGAAAGCATAGCTACCGAAAGCGCGGAGCTCGATAAAACCAAAGCGCTGGTCATCAAGTGTAATGGGATTTTTTGTTCCCCATTTCTGGTCGATGAACTGCTTGGTGCTTACAAAATATACGTCGGCCTTAAAGGGACTATTGAAGCCATATTTCCATCCTTTGAGCGTACTGAGGATGGGCATGTTCTGCGTTTGCAGTGTATGCATGCCGGGTTGGTATACGTCAGCGATCTTGCCTTCGTTCATGAACACTGCCACCTGCGATTCGCGCACGGTGAGCTTGGCGCCCATCTTTATTTCGTTCTGGTAACGCGGGAAACGCCACACAATTGTATCATTGGTGCTATCCTGCCATTCGATGATATCAATGAATTCATTTTTGATCTTGTCAAACAGTCCCATGGGTGATTTTTTTAGTTATGTCCAAATATAAAGAGTTTTTATCGAACAACACAAGGGGCCGGAGCCAAATTGGAACAGAACAAATTTTTGCGTACTTTCGTACAAGCAATTATGAAAAAACAACTACTTGTTTTTACACTTTCCCTCTGCTGCTTACTTTTAATTCTCCCTGCCGCCGGTCAGGAAGAGGGCAAGAAACCGAAGAAAAAAAAGTTCCTTAGCGAAAAAGGCGACGACCTCACCTGGCAGCAGGCAGAGCTGTTGTTCGAGGACGGGAATTTCCAGCTGGCATTTCCCAAATACAAAAAGCTGGAGGAAAAATACCCCAACGAACCGGTGATCCTGTTCCGTCTCGCGGTAGTTTACCTCTACCAGCCCGAGAACGTGGAGAAGTCGCTGGAATACCTCAACCGCCTCGACAAGAAAAAGTTCGCGAAAACGGACCTGCCGCTCATCATGGGCAAGGCCTATCATGCCAATGGCAGAATGGACGAGGCCCTGGCCTCCCTTAACGAATACACAGCCAAGAAAGGAAACTCAGCCGCCAACATGGTGGAAGCGAACATGTACATCAACTATTGCAACAACGCAAAGGTGCTGATGTCAAATCCTGTTAATATAAAGATCAGGAATGCCGGCGCTCCTATTAACACTTACAACTCCGAATATGTTCCGGTGATCTCTTCCGATGAATCGGTGCTCATGTTCACTTACCGTGGCGAAAAATCGACCGGCGGCCGTCAGCGCCTTCCAGGCGAGCCCAGCCCCAACGGAGAATATTTCGAAGACATCTTTATCACCAATAAGGTGGATAACAAATGGGAGGACCCGCTTACCATTGGAGGCATTATCAACACCGACGCGCACGATGCCTGCATCGCTCTTTCTAACGACGGGCAAAAGCTTTTCATATTCAAGAACCTGCCTAACGACCTTGGCTCCATCTTCATGAGCCAGCTCGACTCCAACCGCTGGACATCACCAAAAGAATTGAAAGGCGGCATCACCAGCAATGCCTGGGAAGGAAGCTGCTCTTTGTCAGCCGACGAACGCACTATCTTCTTCTCCAGCGAGAGGGCCGGAGGCTACGGAGGCAAGGACATTTACAAAGCTACATTACAGGGTGACACCATGTGGGTGAACATCAAGAACCTTGGCCCGAACGTGAATACCGACAAAGACGACGACGCGCCCTTTATCCATCCCAGCGGTGCTTTCCTCATCTTCAGTTCTAGGGGACATAACAGCATGGGCGGTTTCGATATCTTCCGTACCGATGTGGAGAACGATACGTCGTTCAGCAAAGCGATCAATATCGGTTATCCCATTAACACGCCTGGCGACGATATCTATTATGTGATGTCGGCCGATGGTAAGAAAGGCTATTACTCTTCCGGAAAATCAGGCGGCATGGGCCAGCAGGACATTTATGTAACAGAGCCCGCGCTTGTTGGAAAGAAAGTGCTGCTCGCGCTTGTAAAAGGGATCATCACGCTTAACGATAAACCCGTGCAGGCAGAGATCCGCGTTTCTAACGCTGAGACCGGCAACGAGATAGCGGTTTACAAATCGAACATGGCAAGTGGTAAATATCTTTTTAACGCTCCGGCGGGCAAGAACTACAAGTTTGTGTTCAAGCTGCCGCTCTTCGACCCCATCGAAAAAGGCCTGAACATCATGGCCATCGATTCGTTCATTGAGCCTACTTTCAATATCTCATTTTATACCCCTGAGTATGCTGCCATGCTCAAGGCAAAACAAGATTCTATTGACCGGGTACTGGCCATTGAGAAGGCCATGAAAGAAGGAAGAAGCAACCTCGACATGCTGGATGAGAACCTGCTCGCGAAGTACGGCGCCGTGAAACTGAAAGGGCTTGCCTACCAGGTACAGATCGGCGCCTTCTCCATGGCGAAGAACTTCAAGTTCGCCAGTGTTGCCAAGTACGGAAAGGTATCGAAGGTAAAGGGCACTGATGACATCACCCGCTTTACCATTGGGTCCAACCAAACGATGAACGACGCGTTCCTGTTCAAGCAAAAGATCATAGCGGCCGGTATAGAAGACGCGTTCGTAACAGCCACCTACAATGGCAAGCGTTACCTGTTGAGGGAGTTGGTCTCAGAAAAGATATTTGAGAATCCGCCCCCTCCTCCCCCCGCTCCGGAAAAACCTGTAAAGCCTGTGGTGAAACCCAAGCCGAAGCCAGGTACCAAGCCCGCTCCTAAACCGGCACCCAAGAAATGAAGCGTATATGGATAGGACTGCTCTTCCTTTGCATTTCTAAATCCCAGTTCGCCGCTGGAGAATACCCCGTTAACCCTTACGCCGGTCTTTTCAAAAAAGCCTACACGCTCTATCCTGCCCTTCCAAAAGGATTGCTGGAAGCAGTGGCTTTTACCAATACACGTTTCAATCATCTTACACATCCCGCCAATGAACCTGAAAACTGCACCGGTATCCCAAAGGCCTATGGCCTCATGGGACTGACCCTTGATGGGAAAGGATATTTTAACAATAATCTTGATCACATCTCAACACTTTCAGGATATAGCAAAGAAGAGATCATCCACAGTCCGGAGAAGCACCTGCTAGCCTGGGCAAAAGCGTATACGGCTTATGAGGGAACTGAGCTTACCCTTATTCTGGAGAAGTTAACAGAGCTTCCTGTAACAACCGATGGACAGCGTTTCGCTTTCCGCACGCAGCTGTATTCTGTCTTTTCATTCATGTGCGATCCTGCCTGCCAGAAGCTTTATGGTTTTTCTGATCCCGGTTATGATCTCAAAAAATTTTTTGGCAATGAATACAAAAAACTAAGCAGCCCTAAAGTGGTTGTGCAGGTGCAGTCGTCGGACTATGGTCCCGCGTTATGGGCCGCTGCCTCCACCTGCAATTTCAGCAATGGGCGCAACAATTCCATTTCAGCGGTAACTATCCATGATGTAGAAGGTACCTATGCCGGCTGCATCTCCTGGTTCCAGAACTGCGCGGCAAAAGTATCGGCGCATTACGTGGTACGATCTTCTGACGGGCAGATCACCCAAATGGTCCTTGAAAAAGACATGGCCTGGCATGTGGGCAGTGAGAACCCTTATACGATCGGTATAGAGCACGAAGGCTATGCGGCGCAAACGGGATGGTATACCAATGCCATGTATACTCAATCAGCGGCGCTGGTACGCGACATTACCACGAGCGGTTATGGCATCGATCCATTACGTTGCTATTACGGTCCTTCCTGCAGCGGCAGCTGTGTGCTGGGCGCTTGCACCCGCATCAAGGGGCACCAGCATTTTCCAAATCAAACACATAACGACCCTGGACCCAACTGGGACTGGTACACGTATTACGAGCTGATCAACAACAACCCGGTCACTTTTAATTACACGACGAGCAGCGGCAATTTTTACGACAGCGGCGGGCCTAACAATGATTATGGTGACGACGAACGTTTTC
The DNA here is from genome assembly GCA_025451785.1 of Bacteroidia bacterium. GTDB lineage: Bacteria > Bacteroidota > Bacteroidia > JANWJV01 > JANWJV01 > JANWJV01. The sequence goes on from JANWJV010000114.1 coordinate 53,837, forward strand.
TTTATTTGATCCAGCCTTCGGGCGCGAATACGGTGACACTTAACTTCAGCGCCTTCGGGCTTGAGCTGAACTGGGATTATTTATACATCTACGATGGGCCTACCCTTTCTTCACCTCTCATTGGTGTTTACACAGGCACTAACGGTCCGGGCATAGTAACATCCACTGGCAGTTCGATCTTGGTTCAGTTCCGGTCCGATTGCAATACGGCGGCCCTGGGCTGGGCATGCAGCTGGGTGGGGAATACAACTACGAGCGTGGAGAGCGGAGAGCGGGATGCGAACCTCGTTGTGTTCCCGAATCCGGCGGAAGAACAGGTAACAATAGAGTATGCACTTTCAGCAGCTGCTCAGGTAAGTATTCTACTTACCGATATATTGGGCAGGCAAACAACGTTGCAGCAGGCAATTGAACAAACCGCCGGAAAGCAACGGTTAGAACTTAACACGCTGCCCTATCCGAAGGGTGTTTATACCCTTGAGCTACGTTCTGGCAGCGGCACTTCTATAAAGAGACTAGTGATCCAATAGTTGTCATCGCGAGTTCGCAAAGCGAACGAAGCGAACACAAAAAAACCCAGAACTCTTACGAGCCTGGGTTTTTTTTGAAAAGCGGCAACGACATACTCTCCCACCGGTAAAGGCAGTACCATCTGCGCTGGTGAGCTTAACTTCTCTGTTCGGAATGGGAAGAGGTGGGCCTCACCGCTATAGTCGCCTAAAGCTGTATCTCCGTTTGCGCGGAGAAATATCATAAAAAAGACATAAGAAAGAAGACACGTAAGGTGTTGACACTTCAAAACGACTAACTTAATAGGAAAGCTAACGGGTAATTAGTATTGCTCGGCTTTGACATTACTGTCTTTACACCTACAACCTATCAACGTAGTAATCTTCTACGACCCTTAAAAAGAAATCTTATCTTGAGGCGAGTTTCGCACTTAGATGCTTTCAGCGCTTATCTCATCCAAACATAGCTACCCTGCAATGCACTTGGCAATACAACAGGTACACTAGCGGTTTGTCCGACTCGGTCCTCTCGTACTAGAGTCAGGTCCTCTCAAATTTCTAACGCCCACAACAGATAGGGACCGAACTGTCTCACGACGTTCTGAACCCAGCTCGCGTGCCACTTTAATCGGCGAACAGCCGAACCCTTGGGACCTTCTCCAGCCCCAGGATGTGACGAGCCGACATC
>JANWJV010000115.1 GCA_025451785.1 Bacteroidia bacterium
CATTGGTAGCGTCACAACCAATTCCCCAAATGGTATCGGTGGGATAAAGAATAGTGCCGCCACTGTTAAGCACTTCAGCCGCCTTGTTAAGTTCGGCTTCCATCAAGGCTCTTTGTAAAGTTTCATTAGGACCGCCGCGGTGGCTTCAGGACGGAAGGCAGCGGCATGTTCAAGGCCTTTCTTGCTCAGCTCCTCGCGCAATGTTGTAGAGCCGAGAAGCTTGTTGATCTCTTCCGCCATACGAGGGGCGTTCTGTGGGTCTATATAAACAGCGCCCTTGCCGCCTGCCTCCGGGAAACAGGAACCTTTAGTGGTTACTACGGGCGTGCCGCATGCCAGTGCCTCCAAAATAGGAATGCCGAAACCCTCAATGAGGGACGGATAAACGAACAGGCTGGCGCCGCGGTAAATGGCGGGCAGTTGAGTGTTGTCTACATCCTCAATGAAGATCACCCGTTTTTCCATTTTATTGGCAGCAATGAACTCGGCTACCTTTTTATAGTAAGCGCGCTTTTTTCCTATAACTACCAGGGGGAGATCCTTTACATCTTTTAAGGCTTCCACAAGAGTGAGAAGGTTCTTGCGTTCTTCGATCGTTCCGACATAGAGCAGGTAATTCTCGGGAAGCTTGTATTTTGTCCGCACTTCCTGTCCGTTGGAAGGAACTTTGTAAAAAACATCATTACAGCATTGGTAAACCACACGGATCTTGCTCTCGGGGATGAAATACAATTCGCCGATATCGCGTTTGGTTTGTTCGCTTACCGCTACGATCACATCCGCGATATCGCAAGCGGAGCGGAATTTCTTATTATAGATCTTCCGGTCGAGGAAGGGATAAAGCCTTGGATGACGCAGAAAAATAAGGTCGTGGATGGTAACGATCTTTTTTCCTTTGAACTTGTGGATGTTGAACGGAAGCTCGTTGCTAAGACCATGATACAGGTCCAGCCCCAGTTTGTTCAGTTCATCGGTAATGCCGTAGGAACGCCAGCGCGCGCGCAGCTTTTTATCAACGAAGCTCCTGGGCTCTTCTACTGAAACGGTGTTTTGAGAGGCTATAAATCTACTGAAGTCATTGTCGGGCCTGCGGGTGGTGAAGAGCGTGTACTGATCCACGGGATAAGAAACGCATAGCGACGACAGCAGGTTACGGGCATAATTGCCCAGCCCGCTCTGGTTGAGGAATGCCCGTTTTGCGTCGAAACCTATTTTCAAAAGAGGGTAGGGTTATTTAAACAGCTACATCGTAATCGCGCAAGGCGTTATTGAGCGATGTTTTAAGATCGGTGCTCTCCTTGCGTTTGCCGATGATGAGCGCGCAGTTAACATTGTATTCTCCAGCCGCGAACTTCTTCGCGTAAGAGCCAGGGATCACTACTGAACGCGAAGGAACCCTTCCTTTGTATTCCTTAGGGCCGGAACCGGTCACATCAATGATCTTAGTTGACATGGTAAGCACTACGTTGGCGCCCAACACTACCTCTTTCTCTAAGTGAACGCCTTCTACCACGATACAACGGGAGCCAATGAAGCAGCCATCTTCAATAATAACCGGCGCTGCCTGAACAGGCTCCAGCACACCGCCAATGCCAACGCCGCCACTCAGGTGTACGTCCTTGCCTATCTGCGCGCAGGAGCCTACAGTTGCCCAGGTATCTACCATGGTACCGCTATCTACATAAGCGCCAATGTTTACATAGCTGGGCATCATAATAACGCCTTTGGCCAGGTAAGCGCCATAGCGGGCCACGGCATGGGGAACCACGCGAACACCCAGTTCGGCATAATTGGTCTTGAGCTTCATCTTATCATGGAACTCCATGGGACCTGCCTCCAGGGTTTCCATTTTTTGGATAGGGAAATAGAGGATCACCGCTTTCTTCACCCATTCGTTCACTTTCCATCCTTCCTTAAGGGGTTCGGCCACACGTATCTTTCCGGCGTCGAGCCCGGCGATCACCTCGCGGATGACCGATTGTGTTTTCTCTTCTTTCAGCAGCTCGCGGTTCAGCCAGGCTGCCTCAATGATCTCTTGCATTTTTCGGGAGTATTTGGAGGAGCAAATATAATCGATTAATACTAACTTTGCCCCCGATGTCGAGGATTATGGCCATTGACTACGGAACCAAAAGAACAGGCATTGCTGTCACTGACAGTTCCCGGCTTATCGCAAGGGGACTGACGACTGTTCCTACCAAAGACCTTGTGAGCTATCTCAAGGATTATTTCGCCAAGGAGGAAGTAGAGATCCTTGTGGTGGGAGAGCCCAAGACCCTTGACAATAAAAAGGGCAAGATGGGTCACATTACAGATGCCATTGTGAAAGACCTTCAACGTAAGTTCCCTGAGAAAAAATTAATGCGTTCCGATGAGCGCTTTACTTCTAAGATCGCCTTTGAATCGCTTCTCATGACAGGCTTAAAGAAAAAAGACCGTCAGAACAAGGACCTGGTGGACGAGGTGAGCGCTACACTTATCCTGCAATCCTTCCTGGAAAGTCCTGCCTATAAAAACACATTGCACTGAATATGATCCTTCCGATAGTTGCATATGGTGACCCGGTCCTCAAGAAGATGGCAGAGGAGATCAGTAAGGATCATCCCGGCCTTGACGAGCTGATCAAGAATATGTTCGAGACCATGTATAACGCGAAGGGCGTTGGGCTCGCGGCTCCACAAATAGGTAAGTCTATACGCTTGTTCATTGCCGATGCCAAACCTTTTGCCGAGGACGATGATGAAGAGGATAAGGAAACACTTAAGAACTTCAGGAAGGTGTTCATCAACGCGCGGATACTGGAAGAGGAGGGGGAGGAATGGAAGTTCAACGAAGGCTGCCTGAGCATTCCCAAGATAAGGGAAGATGTTTACCGTAAGCCTCGCCTGAAGATCGGCTATTACGACGAGAACTTTAAATACCATGAGGAAGAATACAGCGGTACGCCCGCGCGTATCATCCAGCATGAGTACGATCATATAGAAGGAAAATTGTTTACCGACAGGATAAGCCCTTTGCGCAGAAGGCTCCTGAAGCGAAAGCTTACCGATATCACCAAAGGGATCGTGGAGGTAGACTATAAAATGAAATTTCCATTAAAAAAATAATGATCATGAACATCAAGAATATTGCTGTTGTTATTTGTTTATCAATGTTGATGGCTGCCTGTGGCGGCGGGCAAGTGGATCCTCACACTGGAGCTCAGGATACGGCTGCGAAAGCCATGATGGAGAAGAGCGAGTACCTGAAGAACCTTCGTAAGCTGGAGGGTGAGATGTACAAAGCAGAAAAGTTTGACGAAATGCTGGCACTCTCTATGGTCAACCAGTATGCCGATTTCGCCAGGAACTTCCCGGAGGATACTTCCGCGGCCGATTTTCTTTTCAAAGCAGGGGAGATCAGCACCAGCCTGAAGCAAGGTCCCCAGGCGGTAGGTTATTTCAGGGAAGTGAGGGAAAAATACCCTGAATATCGTAAGGTGCAATACTGCCTGTTCCTACAGGCCTTTGTGTATGAAACGATCATGAAGGACAATGTGACCGCCAAACAGCTTTACGAAGAGGTGATCAAAAAATATCCCAGCGAGCACATTGCAGCCGACGCGAAGGCAAGTATTCAGAACCTCGGGAAAAGCGACGAAGAGCTTATCAAGGAGTTCGAGGCGAAGAACAAGGGTAAGTGAGAGAGAGCGTTCCCCTTCTTGAGAGGAGGGGACAAGGGTGGTTGAATATCAGTTCTTCTTACAGTTCTTAGTATAGATCTCGTCGGTGATCGTGCTTCCGTTCTCAATAGCGGTCTTCCAGCATTCACAGGCCTTCTCTTTATTTTTCATTTCAAGTTCCACGTAACCCAGGTTATGCCAAATGATAGGGTCCTTAGGGGCGAGCTTCAGCGCTTCTTTATAATCCCGCATGGCAAGGTCGTTCTGGTCAAGATCGTCGAAAGCCAGCCCCCGGTTGCTCAAGGCTACCGATGAATTGGGATCAAGCTTGATGGCCTGTGAATAGTCGCTCACTGAGGCTTCGAGGTTTCCCAGGTTATAGTAGGACTTCCCTCTGCCGGAAAAGGCCTCAGCGTATTCTTCGTTTATTGAGATGGCGGTGTTATAATCTTCAAAGGCAAGGTCGTATTCCTGTAAGGCGTTATGCAGTAAGCCGCGGTTGCAAAGGGCATTCACGTTATTGGAGTCGATCTCAAGAGCCATATTGTAATCTTCCATAGCCCGTGTGGTGTCCTGGCTGTTATAATAGGCGAGGCCTCTTTTGTTATAGGCGCTCGAAGTGCGGTTCAGCTGCAGCGCGCGTGAAAAGTCGCTGATGGCGTTTGGGTATTGCTCCAATTCATTCCAGGCCAGGCCGCGATTGACGTACACCTCATAGATCTGATCGTCGCAGCGAACAGCCTCCGTAAGATCGCTGATGCTTTTTTTATAATCTTCGAGGTAATAATTGGCAAGCCCCCGGTTGCAATAGGCATGGGCATGGCGGGGATCGATCGTCAGGCAATGGTCGCAATCGGCAATGGCCTCCTTGTATTCACCCATATCGATCCTTGCCAGGGCCCTGTTGTTGTAGGATTGGGCTATGGAAGCATTAAGGCTTATGGCCTTGTTGAAGTCTTCCATCGCCCCAGCATTGTCATCGAGATAATACTTGGCAAGGCCCCTGTTGTTATAGGCGATCACATAACCCGGGTCCAGCTCAATGGCTTTGTTGAATTCTTTTAGGGCTAGTTCGTACTCCCCCTTGTTGAGCAAGGCCATGCCGGAATTGTTATAGCCTACGGATTGAAACTGGCCGCAGGAAGTGATCAGTGTGAGTGTGAGAGTGAAAGCGAGAGAAGTGAGAATACGCCGGGCTGTCATTTTAAAAGAGAGTAGAGTCAAGGTCGCTGAACTTATTTTTCTTTCGAAAGAAATAATCGAAGACGATGCTTTTCCGGTAAATGGCAGTAGTAGTATACTGCTTGATCTCTTTCTTGAACTTTCTTCGCTTCGACATGGTCTTCCCAAAGGAAGCGTAAAAGCTGAAGTGCGCCCTTATAACAGCAAAGAAGTGTCTTCCGCTGCCGGATAGGAGGAAGGAGAAAGCGGCCATGCCGTCCAGTATACCTCTTAGGAAAAGTTTCCTCCAGAAAAAGTGCGGCGCGTGGTTCTTGCAAAGCAGGAAAAGGTTATTGCGAAAATTGAGGAAGGTCTTGTGGGGACTTATCTTCGAGAGGGTACCTCCGCCAACATGGTACACCGTTGATCCCGGGCAATACATGATCTTAAAGCCCCTGTTCTTTATTCTCCAGCACAGGTCGATCTCTTCCATGTGAGCAAAAAAATCTTCGTCGAGGCCTCCCACGCCGTGGTAATGTTCGGAACGAATAAAGAGGCAGGCCCCTGTAGCCCAGAAGATCTCACGCGCGTCGTTGTACTGGCCTTTGTCCTCTTCAAAGGAATCGAATATCCTTCCTCGACAAAAGGCATAACCGTATTTATCGATGAATCCGCCGGCAGCTCCGGCGTATTCGAAGAGATGGCGCTGGCTGCTGGAAAGTATCTTCGGCTGGCAGGCAGCAATGCTGTGGTCGCTGTCCATCAGCCGCTGCATGGGTTCTATCCATCCGGGAGTTACTTCCACATCGGAGTTGAGAAGGACATAATATTCAGCCTCCACTTGCCGCAGGGCGTCGTTATAACCTTTGGCAAAGCCACCATTTTGTGGCAGGCGGATGATCTGTACAGGGGGGTAGTTCTTTTCAAGAAAGGCGATGGAATCATCGCTTGAAGCATTGTCGGCCACAACGATGCGGGCCCCTGCGCTGTGCGCAATAACACTGGGAAGGAACTTCTCAAGGAAACTTTTCCCGTTCCAGTTAAGGATGACAACAGCTGTTTTCAATGCCATAGAGCAGCATCAAAAATAAGCAATTGCGGTCAGGCCCGGAAAATTACCTTGGGTTGTTGAAGTTGTCGAGGGCATTTCCCCCGAAATGGTTAGGGGCGTTGAACTCCTCAAAGTTCTGGCTCTGCGTGTCGCGGTTATGCACCTTCATGTTCCAGCGCGGATCGTTCACTTCGCCAAGAGCATCGGAATGGATAAGCCTGAAGTTGTTGGTCACGAGGTCGGGGTTACAGAAAACAAATTTTCGGTTGGTTTGGCCTTTCAGTTTGTAGTACTGCCATATCTCATAGGGATAGGCGCTGGGCTCATTGTCAACCTGGGTGCGTGCGTCGGGCGGACCATACTGCAGGTACACGCGCCCGCGGTCAGTATCATATCCTCGCAGTGTTTTGGTGCCAAACTCCTTCTGTACCGCTCTCACTTGTTTGTGGTATTCGAACCAGGCTTGCTCAGGGTTCTCGGCATTGCGTGTCATCCAGAAGTTGAGGAAATATTTCTGCATCATGCCAAGGTCCTTATTGTTGAGCTGGGTCTCGGCATAGTGTATCTGCATTTGGCTGGAGATGGGGCGCAGGCTGCGTACAAATTCAGCAAGACTATCAACATTGTTCATCTTGGTAACAAAAGTAGAAGCTGTGGCCATGGCCGAAATATCTTCAAGGCTCATTTGTATCTTGGGGTTCTTGCGCTGGAAAAAGGCTTTCTTAACAGCTACGGCCGCACCTGTTTTGTCCTTTATTTCCATTACCATATTGTAATTGCCGGTGGGCAGGTCCTGGATAAGGAACTCGGCCAGCACTACGTTAACGCTGCCTGTTGTTTGCCTCGAGAAACTGTTCATGGAACTGATCCTGGCTTTGCTCTCGAACGACTCCACGTAATACTCTGCCACAAAACGTTCGTCAATTCCCAATACCTGTTTGGTGTTATAGATCTCGGCGTAGAAGCCAAGCTTGTTTACGGTCTCGGGATAATACTGGTAAGGGTAGGGAACAAGGTCATAGCCGCTTTTTGTGAGCGGGCCCTGGTTGTATACTTTGGTGTACGACTCCAGCAGCTCTATGTCAGAAACCGACACCTTGTTCTCAGGAAAATCAACCGTGATCGCCATCGAACCTTTTACAGGTTTATTGGTAATGTTGTTCTTGTCCTGGATACTGATCTCCAGGTCATAATCACCATTTGGCAGCGAAGTGCGTTGCTGGTCGATGAAATTAGGGATCACGCCGCTGGTGTCTTCCACTTCCTGGCTGATGAGGGTGTATTTTTTTGCCGACTTGATCTCTCCCTTTTGGCTGAAGGCCATCGATATTTCCACGGCGCCCTGGTATTTTTTTGCCGCGTTGCGGGTCATTACCACACTTCCGCCTATCACTGTAACATAGGTCTCCACGTAGGGTCCTTTGCCCGGAGCATAAAAAGAAGCATGAAGCACATGGGCCTTTACATTTCTTTGCGCCTCAGCATACGGAATAATAACGAGGAGAGCGAAGGATACCGAAACGAGGGCTTTTTTCATGGGGCCTGGGTTATGTAACAAAGTTAAGGAATATTCCCCCTTTTTGGAATGATGCGGTTAGGGATTGGTGAAGGAGAGGGTATTAATGGCCTTTGTGAACGATAAACGGTAGATCCCTCGTGGAGCCTGTCCTGAGTTTAACGAAGGGCTCGGGATGACCCTTCGGGTCATTTCTGCAAGTCGCTGATAACTGCCGCCGCTTCGCTCAGGTAAATGTCCTTACGGATGTTCTTGAACCAGTCTTTATTGCGTACGGCCTTTACGGTGTCGGAGGCAAGAGCGGCCAGATCTTCTTTCAGCGAAACAACATCAAATCCGTTAATGTCCTTGCTCAGAGACTCATATTTTTTGTCCTCTTCCTTCTGGCGTTTGAGGCGGTCCTGGTAGGCGGCAAGGTTGAGGGTAACGGTGGAGCTGTCGCGCTGGCGCTTGAGCTTGCGTGCTTGTTCTTTTACCAATGAAAAGGAAGCATTTACGTCAACACGTTTCTTGCTCTGCTCTTTTACCTTATTAACATCGATACCGGTCCACTTTTTATAGTTGGCGGCCTCTATCTCATCCCAGGGCATAGGGTAGTCTTGTTCTTTCTCGCCGATATCGAAAAGGCTGTAGGCATCAGGTAATACAATGTCGGGAGTAACACCCCTCAACTGCGTGGCACCGCCATTGATGCGGTAGAACTTTTGCATGGTGATCTTGAGCGAACCAAGCGGACGGAAGCTCTGGAATTCGGGAATAAGATAGTCGTCGAGGTTGAATACACGCTGAACGGTGCCTTTTCCGAATGTGGTGTTGCTGGTGCCTACGATCACCGCGCGCTGGTAGTCCTGCATAGCCGCCGCGAGTATTTCCGAAGCGGAGGCACTGCCCGCGTTTACCATGATGACCAATGGCCCGTTGTAATGGATAGCGGCATCGTAATCTTCATATACGGCGGGATATTTTTCCCTTCCTTTTACCTGTACAATGGGGCCGCGCTCAATGAAGAGGCCGCCCATGTCAACTACATCCTGCAATGAACCGCCGCCATTATCGCGAAGGTCGATGATGATTCCGCTAACACCTTCTTTCTTCAGGCGAAGTACTTCTTTCTTGATGTCGCTGGCGCTGCTCCTTCCGCCGCTGCGGTTCATATCGGTATAAAAGCCGGGCAGCTTAATGTAGCCGATGTTCTTCTTGCTGCTCTTAAGTATTGCTGCCTGCGCGTACGTTTCTTCGATCACTACTATATCGCGGGTGATGGGAATGATAATAGTACTTGCGTCGGCCTTCTTTACGGTGAGACGCACCTCGGTGCCTTTCTTCCCGCGTATAAGCGCTACCACATCGTCGAGGCGCATGTCAGTTACTTCCACGGGTTCGGCGGAACCTTGCGCTACCTTAAGTATGGCGTCGCCGGCCTTCAGCTGTCCCTGTTTCCAGGAGGCGCTGCCAGGAACAATGTTCGTTACTTTAATGATACCTTCTCTTTCCTGTAGCTGCGCGCCGATGCCTTCCAGCTGGCCGCTCATATAAATGTCAAACTGTTCCTTCTCGCGGGGAGCGAAGTACTCCGTATGCGGATCGTGAGTGAGCGCGATGGAGTTGAGATAAACCGCCAGGCGCTCGGTCTTCTTGATCTGTGAAATACGCTTGAATAATTCGTCGTTGCTCTTCTCCGATTTCTTGCGCGCTTCCTGCTCCAGTTCGTTAATGGGTTTGATCTTAACAGAAGTGTCTTTCTTCTCTTTGGCTTTCTCCTGTGTTTCAATGAGGCTGGCCAGGCGCGTCATGGCATCGTATTTCAGCGCCTTACGCCATACTTCTTTCTGCTCGTCCTTCCCGGCGGGATAAACGGATTTCTTATAGTCAAGCTCCAGTGTTTCGTCTTTCGTAAAGTCAAATGGTTTTGAAAGGATCTCCTTATAATAGGCTTCGTTCTCTTTTATCCTTTTTTCCAGCAGCTGTACCGAAAGTTCGAAGAACTCGTAGCTGGCCTTCTTTATCTGGTCGTCGATCTCATACTTGTACTTTTCGAGTGCTTTGATGTCTTCGGCGATCAGGAAACGCTTGTTGTAATCGAGGTCCTGGAGATATTCATCGTAAACACGTTTAGAAAGGGAATCGTTCAGTTCTTCAGGAGCGTAATGAGCGGAGCTCAGGCTTTGCATCATTACCTGCAAAAGAAGCTCGTTCTTAGTGGCGGCGGTATCGTTAAAACGGTAAGAAGCCAGCAGTACCGGAACGGTAATAGCAACAAGGGCGATGATGATTATCCTGGATCTTTTCATGGAATTACAAAGATAGGGGAAAAAACTCACCCCCGTCCTTCGGACACCCCCTCTCTACGAGTAGAGAGGGGGCAGGGGGAGTCATTTTCCTATCATAATAAAAGCTCCCCAGAAATAGGGAGAGGGATACTTTTCCTTCAGCTTCAGTTGTGCTGTACGAAAGGCCTTTTGGCGGTTCTCGGGGCTGGGGTCCTGCAGCCAGGTATAATAAAAGGTGATCATCAGCTCACGGGTAGCGTCATCGTCAACAGGCCAGAGGCTCATCACAATGCTTCGTGCGCCAGCCACGAAGAAGGCACGCTGCAAGCCATATACCCCCTGGCCGTTCACCACATCGCCCAGCCCGGTCTCACAGGCAGAGAGCACCACCAGGCTTGTTCCGCTCAGGTTGAGGTTGGAAGCTTCGTAGGCGGTGAGTATTCCATCCTCTCTCTTGGTGTCGAACACCGTATCGCGGGCGATGGCCGCGGCCCCAGCCAGGATGATGCCGGATCGCAGCAAGGGATTTTCAGCGGTGCGCTCGGCATTAAAACCAAGTACGCGACCATCGACCGAGCCGCCGTTCTTCAGGAAGAAACCATGCGTAGCCACATGCAGTACCGAAGGACTTTCGATCTCCTTGATCTGTTTTTCGCTGGCATCGCCGCCCATGTATTGGTTTACCTTCCATTTGCTTTTTACCATCACATCGGCAATAGCTTCCACTTCTGCCTTGGTGCCGGGCAACTCTTCGAGGCGGGTAAAACCATAGCGCGAAAGGGAAGCGGTAACTACCGGAGCCTTTTCTTTCTTAAGGCCGGTAAATTCATAGTCGGGAAAACCAAAGAGCTCGGCGCTGAAATTCGCGTTCTTCTTTTTCTCTTCCTTCGCCAATAGGTCGCGGGTATTGGTGAGCAGCACAATGTCAGTTTCTTCGAGAAGGAATTTCCCTGTGGCGGGGTTCTTCAGTGTGTTAAGGCTTAACTTCTCGTAGGCTCCGTCAGAAGAGAAATACACCCGCTTTGCGTCTCCAAGTTCTTTCGCGATCGGTTTCCAGAAATGATTATAGGACTCATCGTCGCCTTTCATCGAACGGATAGCCTTCTGGTAGGCCGGCAGGTATTTCGTTTCCAGTGCCTGGCCATTGTTGATGATCACCATTTTGGGAGCCATGGAGGAAGGGGTAATGATGAGCGCTGCATAAAAGGCCGTATCAGAATAGGTTCCTCCGGAATTTTGAATGCAAACCATTTCCAATGCCGCTTCGCCTTGTTTTAATTCTTTGCGTACATCCTGCCAGGTGATCTTTGACGCAGCCTGTATCCCTTTGCCGGCCATTTGTACTGCCAGTTCGTTCTCCAGGGCATTGGTCTCTTTTTCAGCGCTGCGTATATCTATTTTTAATGCAGTTAGCTCATCGTTCGAAAGCCGGTAAAGTTCCATGAGCTTTCGTTTGCTTTCTTCCACACGTTTGTACAAGCGTGTAAGCGAAGTATCCTTTCCTGAAAGCACCACCGACCTGCTGCGGGCTGATTCGTTCAGCAGCAGCGATTTGCCCAGGAGCTGGAAGTCATAAAGCGCGCCGAACAATTCATCGTGGTTTTCTCTTGGTCGTTTGCGTGCGTAGGTTACGGCGAATGACTTGGCGGTTTCAAGCGGGATAAAGAGCTGATTGTAAAAGGCCATCTTCTCCTTTTCACTCAATACAGGGAAGTAATCGGTGATCAGTTTCGAATAGCCCTTCATGGCGTGGAGGCAATAAGGTTCGGCTTCCTTGTACTTTGCCTCGGTACTCAGCATGTACGAAAGGTTAAGCTCGCATTCAAGTGCCTCGTAATGGTTCTCGCTGAAAAGTGTTTTGAAGATGGTCAATGACTTGCTCATCGCCTCTATTGCCTCCTTGTTCTTTCCTCCCCTGAAATAAATGCCGCCAAGACCCTTGAGGTACATGGCATACTTGTCATTGTTCTCGCCGAAGTTCTCGCGAAGGATGTCGAGCGCCTCCTTGCAATAGGAAGACGCGTATTCGAAATTCTCTTTACGACTGTAAACGATGCTCAGGTTGAAGCAGCAGTTGGAGTAGAGGCGGTCGTTGCGGCCCAGCAGTTTTTTGTAAATGTCTTTTGCTTTTAAAAAACGCTTCTCTGCTTCGTCGTAATTGCCAATGTCGGTATATACCAATGCCATGTTATTGATGGCGTTGGCGTAGTTCACATGGTTCTCGCCTAAAAGTTTTTCACGTATAGCGATCACTTCTTCAAAAGCATCCACCGCTTCCTGCAGCCTGCCCATGATACGGAACAGGTCGCCAAGATTATTAAGAGGATTCGTGTAATCAGGGTGATTGTTCATCTTCGCCGCACGGTAAACTTTCAGCGCTTCCTTAAATCCGGCTTCCGCTTCTGGATAGCGACCCTGCGCTTTGTAAACAAGGGAAAGGTTGTTGAGAACGGTAGTACTCGCAATAGGCTTTTGTTTTTCGAGCTTTCTTGTTATCGCGAGCGCCTCCACAAATGCCGGCTCCGCCTGCTCGTATTTTCCCATTACGCGGTACAACTCGCCGATGTTATTGAGAAGGGTAGAAAAGTTCTCCGGATCTCTTTCAGGTAATTGCCTGAAGTAATTGATCAGGGCCTTGTACATCTCTTCCGATTCATAATACCTCCTCTGGTTCTGGTAAATAATACCCATGCAACCCAGTGCCGCCAGGTATTCTTCATTCTCATTGCCGTATTTCTCCTTAAAGTAATTGACCACCGCTGCCTCCATGCTTTCTGCCTCGGCCCAGCGGCCCATGTCGATGTACATCCGGGCCAGGGAGTTGAAGAGCCGTGTGTATTGAGGACTTCCGGCTCCGTAAACCTTTGCCAGCGGGGGAAGTGCTTTCAGGTACAGAGGCTCCGCTTCAGCATATCGTCCTTGTTCCGAATAAACACGGGCAAGGTTGAAAGTACCAAGGGCGTAGAGCTCATCTTCTTCGCCGTAAGCGATCTTAGAGCGTTCCCGCAATACCTGGTAATATTTTTCCGCCTCCGGGTATTCTTCCACCGAAAAATGGATGTTTCCGCAGAGCAGCATCATGTTGCAGTACCAAATGGCGCTGTCCTTCATTTCCTTTTCGGTGCTGGCAATGGCAGCCGGGATCAGTTTCTTAGCAGCAGCATAATCATCCTTCTGATAGGCCTGATCGAGCTGCTTGAAAAGGGTTTTGAAGTCCTGGGAAAAGGAGGTGAGAGAGTGAGAAAGTAAGAGGGTGAGGAAGAGCTTTTTCAAGTTTCAAATTTACGTTTTTTAACTCACCCCCGCCTTCGCGTGGCTCAGGCCACCCCTCTCTACTGCGTAGAGAGGGGGCTGGGGCTGAGTCTGGATTTTTTATTGTAATTTTCATTTTTATTCTCAATCCCATGAAGAAAACGATACTCGCTTTCCTGTTCCTCGCTGCCGGCGCTTCGCTGAACGCGCAAAGCAATTTCCAGATCACTAATTCGCTTATACAGCCTGTGCTGCTTGGTAATTATAATCCGGCATCGTACAAGGCAACGAATGTGATCAACCGTCACGACAGCATCGCGAAAGGGATCAATAAAAGGATATCGGCTGATTCGTTAAGGAAAGACCTGGAGATACTGGCGGGATTTACGAACAGGAATACAGGTTCAGATACTGTTTCTAGTGTAAAAGGAATTGGCGCGGCGCGCCGTTGGGTGCATACCAAGTTTAAACAATACAGCGCGGCGAATGAGAATCGTTTATTGGTAGGTTATTTTCAGTTCGATCTTGCTATTTGCAATCAACCCCAGCACCGTAACATCATGGCGGTGCTTCCGGGAAGTGATACCACAGAAAAATCAATTCTTATTGTAGAAGCGCATATCGACAGCCGCTGCGCGGTGCTTTGTGATACGGCTTGCCTTGCCCAGGGTATGGAAGACAATGGCAGCGGTACTGCCCTTGTAATGGAAATGGCGAGGGTGATGAGCAAGTATACTTTTAAGAATACGATCGTGTTCATGCCGGTGATAGGTGAGGAGCAGGGTTTGTATGGCGCTGATGCTTTCGCTAAATATTGTGTGCAGAAAGGGATCAAGATAAAAGGGGTGATGAACAACGATGTGATCGGGGGAATACTCTGCGGCAAAACATCTTCTGCTCCAAGTTGCCCCTACGAAGGGCACATCGACAGTACACAGGTGCGTATCTTCTCCTTAGGAACATTCAATTCATTCCACAAAGGCTTCGCGCGATTTGTAAAGCTGGAATACAAGGAAGAACTGCTGCCTTACGTAAAGGTGCCCATGAAGATATCCATCATGACGCCTGAAGACCGTACGGGCAGGGGAGGAGATCACCAGCCTTTCCGCATGCAGGGCTTTACAGCGATACGTTTCACTTCGGCGAACGAACATGGCGACGCCAGCAATGGAACAGGCTATGTTGACCGGCAGCATACTTCAAAAGACATTCTGGGTAAGGACACTAATAACGACGGGCAGATCGATAGTTTTTATGTGGACTTCAATTACCTGGCAAGGAACGCGGCCATCAACGCGAACGGCATCGGCATGGCGGCCATCGGACCCAAGACGCCTGACGGGGTGTTTACAGCGGTGTTCACCGGCGGTTACAGCATACGCGCGCAGGTAACGACACAAACCCAATATTTGCATTACAGGATCGGCCTTCGTACTACTACTAACGATTTTGATACAGTGTTTACATTGCAAGGCGCGCTGATCGACACCTTTACAGTTTCACCCGCCAGTATTTATTATTTAAGTGTAGCTTCTGTTGACAGTTTCGGGGTAGAAAGCCTTTTCTCAAAGGAATATTTGCTTACACAAGTAGGGGTGACGGAAATTGTTCCTGAGAAACCGATCGAGCTCTTGCAAAACAAACCCAATCCTTTTGACCTTGCTACTACTATCTCTGTACTGGTGAATGGTTCCTTTACGTATAAGGACGCTTACATTCTTATCACCGACATCCAGGGCAAAGAAGTTCAGCGTACCAAGGTGGAGCTCAAAAGCGGCATGAACGAGGTATTGTACGAGCACGGCTACCAGGTGAGCGGCACTTATGTTTATTCGTTGATCGTTGACGGCAAAACACTGCAGAGCAGGAGAATGGTGTTTACGAATTAGTATCATCTTCTGAAATTCATTATTGCAACTTACTTATTTTCAGGTATTTGTGTGCTTGGCACGCCGTTTGGAATATTGGCTGCATAAACCAATTAAACCAATAGGAGGAAACAAGCCATGAAAAAAATTACACTCATTACAGCGCTGATGATTGGCTTTACAACGGTAAAGGCAGATCATCAGAGATCGGAGCTCAATCTTAAGATGTTTGACAACTCCGCGTTTACCGTCACCTTCGACAATTCAGTTTACAACGTGCCCATGGCCGGAGCTTTCGGCATCGGCAACCTGATGCCCGGCAGGCATTTTATGCGGGTGGCTAAAGTAATGCCCAGGCATTACGGTCATGGTCCCATCGGCATGCAAAGGCCGGTGTTCAGCGGATACATTGATATACCTGTGAACGCTAAGGTGTTTGCCATGATCGACTTCCATTATAACTATGCCGTACAGAACATCATGCCCAACTACGTGGAGCCTGTATGTAAGCACCACAAAGGCTGCGGTCATGGTTTAGACGAGTACATGCACGAGGACGATTGTGATAGAGGCCAGGGCAAGGGCCATGGTAAAGGCAAAGGCTGGGACAAAGGCGACCGCTACGATGACAGGGGCGACAAGGGATGGGATAAAGGCGGATGCCACCAGCCGGTATGCATGAGCCAGGCCGATTTCTGCTCACTGAAAAGCAGCATCGCTAACAGGCCTTTCGACAGCAGCAGGCTGATGATCGCCAAGCAGGCCATCTCTACTAACTATATGAGCGCCGCACAGGTGACCGAGCTGGTAGACATGATGACCTTCGAAACCTCTAAGCTGGAGCTCGCCAAGTTCGCCTACCAGTACACCATCGATAAAGGCAACTATTATAAAGTGAACGATGCCTTCACTTTCGACAGCAGCGTACGTGAGTTGATGAACTTCATCTCAAAAGTTGGTTAATAAGAACCGATACAATTGAAAAGCGGCCCTGAAAAGGGCCGCTTTCTTTATGGGGTCATTCCTTGGTTATTCGCTGTGAACTTATCCGTTCACCGGCTTTTATTGCGAGCAGGTAAGTACCTTTCGGAAGATGTTCGAGGCTGAGCTCTTTCGAGTAATTGCCCGAGGCCTGTGAATTCTCCACTTCCATTACCTTTTCGCCAAGAAGATTGAACAGTACAATGTTCAAATGGCAGGAGGAGTTGAGTGTTAATGAAAGTGTGCTATTGCCTTTCGATGGATTAGGACTTATCAAGACACTTTTTTCCCACCCTTGTGGTTCAATACCCGTACATGCGCTTACAGTAATGGAAGAAGTATCGGTATTCACGCAATTGTTTCCATCTGTATAGGTATAAGTAATAACATGTGTGCCAATGCCAGCGGAAGAAGGGTTAAAGTTATTGCCGCTTACACCGGTTCCACTGTAAGTACCACCCGAAGGATTGCCGGTACTTAATGCTACGCTGGTGAAATTTATGCAGGTTGTTTTCGGTGTTTGCGAATAGGTAACAATAGGTAACGGATTTACAGTAATGTTTTGTGAGTTTAGCTGCGTACAGCCATTGGCATCGGTAAGCGTTAGCGTATAGGTTGTAGTAGCCGAAGGGCAAGCACTGGGATTGGCAATGTTGGTGGCACTGAGGCCGGCAGAGGGTGTCCATGCATAAGTATAAACACCAGTACCGCCGGTGGCTGTGGTTCCGAGCTGCGAACAAGAGCCCGCGCATACAGCGGCTAAACTGGCGCCGGTCAATACAGTGATGGCCGCAGGTTGAGTAATGGTAATAGTACTGCTTACGCTATTGCCTCCGGCATCGTTAACAGTAACAGTATAAGCTCCCGCGCAAAGTGCGCTTACAGTGGAAGTAGATTGTCCGCTGCTCCATGAGTACGTATAGGGCTTAACTCCTCCTGATGCGCTCACCGAGGCAGTACCGGTGCACGAACCATTGCACTGAATATTTGTGGAGGTGGTGATGTTGGATGCAAGCGCAAGGGAAGGGGAGTATTCCCAGAAGTCAACAGTATAATTGCCGTCCCAGCCGGTACCGATATATCCTTTTGAACCAATGGCGAAGCCTACTGGAAAAGCGCGCGCAGTACCTCCGAAGGTAGCTACCTGGCTCCAGGTATCAGTGGTTTGATTGTATTCATAGAACACACCGGTAGCGCCGCCGCCCTGCTGCCTTCCGGTGCCAGCATAACCTTTGTTGCCGATAGCGAAAGCAACCAGTTCATCCAGCATGGGGTTGGCGGGGAAGTTGGCTTTTTTAGACCAGGTATTGGTGTTCTGGTCGTATTCATAGCAATCGTTATAATAGGTTCCCGCAGTATTGCCGCCTACTACATAGCCTTTTCCATTCATCGCAAATCCTGCTGCGTTCCTTCTGCCGGCACCTGTGTAGTTGGCTTTTTGGGTCCATATGTTTGAATTGGGATCGTATTCCCAGAAAGCCTGGGTGTAGGTTGAACCGGTGACCATGTAGCCCTTATTACCGATAGACCAAGCTACAGCAGTATTCGTAGACCCACCGCCGAATAGTGCCTTTTGTGTCCATGTATTTCCGATAGGATCGTACTCCCAAAAGTCGTTGCCGGCCCCGCTGCTTACGATGCCCGTTCCGATATAACCTTTGTTGCCTATCGACATTCCTGCCGCGTATATCCTTCCTGCACCGGGGAAGACTGCTTTCTGTGTCCAGGTATTATTGGTTTGATCGTATTCCCAAAGATCTTTTGCATAGTTGGTGGAAGCCGTAGCACCGGTAGTGATATAGCCTTTAGTGCCAATGGCAAACCCCGTAGCCTCGCATCGTGCGCTGGTTCCGGCGTTCGCTTTCTTTGTCCAGGTATTCTGCGCAGTTGCCGCGGCAACGCTGAGTGTAAGTGCGGCGAATAAGGTTCTTTTCATTGCAGGTGTTTTAGAAGGGCAAAAATAGCGCAGCCTTTCTTAAGGTCAAAGTAACAAGGGTCGGATTTTTCCTTCCCGGCAGGTTTTTTTATTTAACGGTAATTGAGGCTGACAAACGTTTGCTCTCTAGTTGCCTACGCTTGATAAGTAGACATGCTGCAATACTCATATAATGAAGTTTTTTTGAGCGATTTTATTACTTTCGATAAAAAACCATACCATATGAACATCAGGAAAATTACCACAGTCGCCCTTTTACTTTTTTCAGCTGCCCGGGTATCAGCGCAAACACCCACACTTATCAAGGATTTCTGGTCAGGCCTTTCGGGCGGTTATCCCTCCATGGGCGGTTTGATCTATAATGGGAAATATTATTTCTGCCCTACATCAGATATTTATGATCGCGAATTGTGTTATACCGACGGTACCACGGGAGGAACTTTCATGGTGAAGGATGTGAATCCCAATGGCCCTGGTTCGATCGGCCCCAGCATTGTGTACAACAATGTAATGTATATGACCTCGAATGACGATAGCCCTATCTATCTTGATTTTTACAGGAGCGACGGCACCAGCAATGGCACTTATCTTGTGAAGGACGTTTGCACGGATGCTTACCAGAGTTCGGGCATAGGCAACTATACCGTTTATAACAACATTCTGTACTTTACCTGTTACGCCTTGGCTGCTGCCGACAATGAACTGTGGAGGAGCGATGGCACTACCAACGGAACCTATAAGCTGAAGGACATCGCGCCAGGCACCGCCAGCAGTGCTCCTGATAACTTGTTCGTGTTCAACGGATACCTTTATTTCCTGGCCTCTACATCGGCCAATGGCAGAGAGCTTTGGAAGACCGATGGTACATCAGGAGGTACAGTAATGGTGAAGGACATTAATCCTGGTTCTGGCGCCAGCGTTAACGGCTGGTACCTCAGCCCTGTTATTATGGGTAACTATTTCTATTTCTTTGCTACCGACGGAACGAATGGTGAAGAGCTTTGGAGAAGCGACGGTACCAGCGGTGGAACAACGCTTGTGAAAGATATTTACCCCGGTTCTTCTTCATCGGTCAATACCTGGAGCGAAGGTTCCTCGATGCTGGTGTTCAAGAATAAACTTTACTTCATCGCCAACAACGGCAGTAATGGTCGTGAGTTCTGGACCAGCGATGGGACCGGCGGCGGAACCACCCTGCTGAAGGATATCTATCCGGGCTCTACCGGTGGCTTCGATATCTATTCTTATATCGTTAATGCCCAGGACATGAAGATGTACCTGCGCTGCACTGAGGGTGTGAACGGATATGAGCTGTGGACCAGCGATGGTACTTCAGGTGGTACAGTACTGGTGAAGGATATTTATGCTGGAAGCAGTTCAGGCATGCCCCAGGCTGGAATGGTGATGACCCTTTTTGGCAATCTTTATTTTACCGGTAACACCAGCGCCAATGGCTATGAGATATGGAAGAGCGATGGTACCAACGGAGGTACCAATCTTTTCAAAGACATCAATCCCGGTACAGGAGGCTCGAGTGTGGGTGGTATTAAGATCATCAATGGCATAGGCTATTTTAACGCGGACAATGGCACTAGCGGTGGCGAACTCTGGAGGACCGATTTTACTCCTACCGGAACCGTAATGATCGCCGATATAAATCCCGGATCGAGCGGCTCAGGTGCTAATGGCTTTACGCTTCTTGGAAGTAAAATACTTTTTTGTGCCAACGACGGTACGTCAGGAGGGGAGATGTGGGTGATGAACGCGCTTACCGGTGTAGAAGAGATGGAAGCTCCTAAGATGGAGGTGTTCCCCAATCCTGCTACAGGTGTTGTGAATGTGAACTACGGCGGCGGCGAGGCACAAATGGAGGTGCTTAACCTCTTGGGTGAAACACTTTCCTCTAAAATGATCACTACAGGAAACAATATCATTGACCTTTCTGAATTGGCCAGTGGCGTTTACTTTGTGAAAGTAACAGCCAACGGAAAAAGCGCTGTGCAGAAACTGGTGAAACAATAAGTATATGAAGAAGACAACTCTTACAGCTCTTGCCTTGTTTTCGGCTGCCTGTGTACAGGCGCAAACACCTACGCTCATAAAGGATTTTTGGTCAGGGAATTCCGGAGGATGTCCCGGAACAAAAGGTGTGATCTATAACGGCAATTATTATTTCGCTCCTACCGCCGACCTTGTGAGCAATGAGCTTTGGAAGACCGATGGAACCACCACGGGAACTGCGATGATCAAGGACATTAATACCGGTGGTAACGGGGCCGACGCGCCTGATATTGTTTACAACAATGCGATGTATTTCACGGGCAATGACGGAAGCGCGATCTGGACCGACCTTTACAGGAGCGACGGAACGAGCGGAGGTACCTACCTCCTGAAGGATGTAAACCCATCTTCTTACCAGGGGGTGAACCTCAGCAGCTTTATCATTTACAAGAACCTTTTGTTCTTTGTTGCCGACGGTGGTGGGTCATTGGGTCGTGAACTTTGGAGGACCGATGGTACTGCCAATGGAACCTATGTGCTCAAGGATATCGTTCCCGGCGCAGGCAGTTCCAGCCCTTACCAGTTGTTCATCTGGAACAATACGCTTTATTTCATAGCAGATACTCCAGGCGAAGGAAGCGAGATATGGAAGACCGATGGAACCAGCGGCGGCACGGTGATGGTAAAGGATATTGATCCCGGCACCAACGGTGGCATCAACACTTCCTATTTCAGCCCGGTGGTGTTTGGTTCTTACTTTTACTTTTTTGCCGACAATGGTGTGAATGGCGAAGAGCTATGGAGGAGCGATGGAACTACAGGCGGCACAACGATGGTAAAAGACATCAACGCGGGCTCTTCGGGTTCGGTGGTGTTTTCATCCGGCGGCCCTTGTCTCCTTGTATTTAAGAACAAGCTCTATTTCCTTGCCGATAATGGTACCAACGGCCGTGAGTTCTGGACCAGCGATGGAACCTCGGGCGGTACAGTGCTGTTGAAGGACATCCGTCCCGGTTCTTCTGGTTCATGTGATCTTTATTCTTTCATAGTGAATGCCCAGGACATGAAAATGTACTTGAGAGTTACTGAAGGGGTGAATGGTTACGAACTTTGGGTAAGCGATGGCACATCAGGCGGTACCACCATGATCAAGGATATTTACGCCGGAAGCAGCAGCGGCATTGGTGGGAGCACCAACCTGGTGACCTTGTTTGGTAATATCTATTTTGTGGCCAACGATAACATCAGTGGAAGAGAATACTGGAAGAGCGATGGTACATTGGGAGGAACAACAATTCTTAAAGATGCTTATCCGGGCTCTATGGATGGCAACTGCGGACAGATGACAGTGATCAACGGCATCGGCTGGTATTTCGCTGATAATGGTGTGAACGGGCAAGAGCTCTGGAAGACAGATTTCACTACTTCCGGCACACAACAGGTATATGACATCAATCCGGGCGCGGGTAGTTCGGCGCCTAGCGGGTTTGTATTGCTCGGAAGCAAGATATTGTTCTCTGCCTATCACTCCAGCTACGGTAGCGAAATGTGGGTAATGAACGCGATAACCGGAGTCGAGGAGATTGAAGCTCCCAAACTGGAAGTATTTCCCAATCCTTGCAATGGTCTTGTAAATGTTAATTATGGCGGTGGCGAAGCTCAAATGGAAGTGCTGAACCTGCTGGGTGAAACACTCTTATCGCGTATGATCACCACCGGCAATAATATTGTTGACCTTTCTGAATTGGCCAATGGCGTTTACTTTGTGAAAGTAACGGCCAATGGAAAGAGTTCGGTACAGAAGCTTGTGAGAGAATAATAGTAAAGTATTTTGATAGTGAACCCTGTCTCGGCTTAGTCCAGACAGGGTTTTTTATTTACTGCTTCAATAATTATTAATATTGTGTATGAGCTCAATGAAAAAGTTCAGGATCGCTGTATTGGGGATAGGAGGAGTGGGAGGGTACATCGGCGCGAAGCTCGCTTTGTATTATGAGAATTCGCATGATGTGGAAGTGGCCTTTGTTTGCAGGGGGGCGCATGAAGGGGCGATACGTGAGAAAGGCCTTCGCCTTATTACACCCGATGAAGAAATGACCGTACGTCCGGCGGTGGTCAGCAGCAAAGCGAGTGTGATCGGTGTTGTTGATCTGCTCATCTGCTGTATTAAGAGTTATGACCTGGAAAGCAGTCTCGGTGAACTGAAGAGCTCGATTGGTCCCGGCACAGTGATACTTCCTTTGCTGAACGGGGTAGATGGCCCGGAGCGTATACGAAAACAGTTTCCCGGCGCTGAAGTTTGGGAAGGTTGCATTTACATCGTGTCCAGGCTTACCGCGCCCGGCGTGGTAACAGAGACGGGCAACATTCATAAATTGTTTTTCGGCGCTGATAAGGGCGATGCCGCAAAATTGCTTCAGGCGGAAGCGCTCTTCGTGCAGGCCGGAATGGATGCTCATCTCTCACCGCATATTGTTCGTACTAACTGGGAGAAGTTCCATTTCATCTCCACGATCGCTACGCTCACCTCTTTTCTCAATAAGAGTATTGGTGAGATACTGGCCGATGTGGTACACAAGAAAATGCTGGAAGACCTTATGGACGAACTACGAGCGGTTGCCGGCGCCAAAGGCATTGATCTTCCCAATGATATTGCCGTAAAAGCGCTGGAACGCATGGCATCACTCCCTTTTGATACAACCTCTTCTATGCACAGTGATTTTAAGAGGGGAGGAAGAACGGAGTTGGAGTCGCTTACGGGCTATGTTGTGCGGGAGGCAAAGGCTGCGGGAGTAAATGCACCGCTTTATGAAATGATGTACGAAGTGCTTAAGGCTGGTAGCAAGTAGCAGGTATCAAGTATCAAGTATCAAGTATCAAGTATCAAGAGCAAGTCTTACTTCCTTAAGCGTTCCAATACCTCCTGTTTTTTTCTTCTCGATACATCGAAAGCCGAACCATCCTTCATGGTGATCACACAAGTGTCGCCTTTGGAATATTCGCGTATGAAGTTCACATTGATGAGCGAGCTTTTGTGCAGGCGAATAAAGTCGGGATTGTCTTCCAGGATCTCACAAAGTTCCTTCAGTGTTTTGGAAGAGCTAAGTTTTTCGCCATTCGCCAGGTAAAGGAGGGAATAATTACTGTCGGCCTCCGCGTGCGAAATATCCGCGGTATTCACAAACTTCACTTTGTCGAGCGTATGGATAGCGATCTTCCTTTCTGTTAACTTCTCTTCCAGGTTATCGAGCAGGTTGATGATATAGGGTTGAGAATCTGATTTGGCAACAGAGCGGCCGAGGGCCTTTTGCACCGCCGATTTCAGTTCAACTACTTCTACCGGTTTCAGAAGGTAGTCGAGCGCGCTGAATCGGATGGCGTTGATGGCATATTGATCGAAGCTGGTTACGAAAATAATGTCGAAGGGGATCTCTTTGAAACGCCGCAACAGTGTAAAGCCATTGCCAGTAGGCATCTGGATGTCGAGGAATACCAGGCCTGGTTTTTTCTCCAGGATCAGCTGGTAGGCCTTTTCAGGGTTCCCGGCTTCGCCGCATATTTCTACTTCAGGACAAAATTCGGCAAGAAGTTTTTTCAGCACATTACGGCTCGAAACCTCATCGTCAATGATCACTGCGTTTATCTTCATGATATTTAATCCGATAATGGTACAACAATTTCCACTCTGGTTCCGGCGGCCTCGTTCTTTTCATTGGTCATGTCCACGATGTGTATGCTCGCTCTTTCGCTTTCGGGCTGGTTGTTCAGCAGTTCGAGGCGTTTGCCGGTAAGCATCATGCCAAGCGACTTATGTTCAGGCGATTTTTTGATCTGGCGCGAACGCTCCCTGCCGATCCCGTTATCTTCGATCGTTATCTTCAATAACGTGCCTTCCTGTTTGATCGCCAGCAGCAGCTTCCCTTTCTTACTTCCTTCCATGGGCATGATACCGTGCCAGATGGCATTTTCGATGAAGGGCTGAATAAGCATGGCAGGTATGTGCTGTAAGGGCAGGTCATTGTCATCATTGAGCTCAAGCTTAAAATCGAAACTGTTGCGGAAGCGCAGCTGCTCCAGTTCTACATACAAGCTCAGCATCTCGAGCTCTTTTTCAAGCGTCAGGACCTGGTCCTGCGCGTTGTTGAGCACTAACCGGATGAGCTTCGAGAACTTGGCCAGGTAATCATAGGCCTCCTGTGTGTTCTTGTCGAGAATGAAGTTTTGGATAGAGTTGATGGCATTGAAGATGAAATGCGGGTTCATTTGTGCCCGTAGTGCCGTCATCTGGTATTCGGCGATCATGGTGTTGACCTTTGTTTTTTCTTCTTCTCTTTTTTGAATGCTGCCCAGCCTGGAGCGGATAAAAGTGTAAACGATCAGCATTGCGAAGAGGCCGACAATGAGAAAGAACCACCACTTTAGCCAGAACGGTTTCAGAATAGTGAATGAATATACGGCGGGCTCGCTGCTTGGGGTACCGCTGTTGTTCAGGGCCTTCACTTCAAAACGGTAGGAGCCGGGTGGAAGTGTGGTGTAGGAGATCTCGTTTACCAGGCTTGCTGTCCAGCTTGTGTCGATGGGAAGAAGGCGGTAAAGGAAGCGCGGGCCTTCGCGGCTCTTATAGCTTAAGCCATCTACGGTAAAATGAAAGTTGTTTTGGTTATGAGAGAACGATCCCGAACCATTTTCAAGCAAGGCCGAATCGTTCATCAATACTTTCTTAATATGGACAAGGGGAGGAGTAAGGTTGGTTAACTCATCGGTGATATCAACGGCGCAAAGGCCCAGCGGTGTTCCGCTATAAAGGATGCTATTGCAAATAGCCAGCTTAAAGTTCTCATTGGAGATCAAACCGTCGGAAGTATTAAAATTGCTGATCGCTCCATTCGTCCTGATAAGGCTGATGCCCTTGTTGGTGCCCAGCCATGCATTGCCTTCTTCATCAAAAGCCAGGGCATAGCAAATGCCGGAGGCAAGACCCTCTTGTTCACGGATCGTCCTGTTCTCTTTTCCGTCGTGGATCAGCAGGCCTTTCCCTTCCGTACCTATCCAGATATTTCCGGTGGGGTCTTCTTCAATAAAAGATATTTTAACATTTTTTAGTACTGCAGCCCATTCAGGCATCGAGAACATTCCTTTCTCATAAAGGTATATGCCGGATACGGTACCTACATAAACGAGTCCCTTGCTGCTCGCTTTTACGCGCCGCCCCCTGGCAGGAAGAAGTTCTGCAAGTTCTTGCCTCTGGCCCCTGATCCTGTAAATATTGCTGTGATTAATGCCGAAGGTTTCGCCGTTGGCACCAATGCTCACATTGTAAAGGTTGGCCGATATGCCTCTTCCTTTCAGAAATACGGGGTCGAATTTGCTGAGCGCAGTGTCGGTCACTAACACCGGATTACCTGCAAGAAGCACCCGGTCACCGGCATCGGTAAGGCCCAGGTGGCTTGGGTTGGAGAGCGAATCGAGCTTAATGGGGAAGCCGGGCAGCTTTTGAGCGTTTCCATTTGCGAGACGGAATATCGCTGGTTCGTAATTACCTATTATTACTTTATTTCTGTAGGAGGAAACAGAGGAGATCTTTTCATCAAGTCCCTTAATGGAAAGGAAGTCTCGCACAGTGGTGGAGGCCGAATAATAGATCCCGTTCTCCAATGTGCTTGCCCAGATGCCACCTTCATAATCGCGAACGACAGACGAAACCGAGAGCCCGTCGAGCGAGATCACAGGCTCTTTCGTAAGGTCATGATCTTCGTAATAGTAAAGACCTTTTTTGACCAGGCCGATCCAAAGGCCGCCATCCGGCTGGCTGTACATGTAAATGATACGCTGTGGGAACTCAATATGTTTTGCGGTTTGCCCGTTGAGAAGCATCAGGTAGTTGTTTATGCTTAGCAAAAGATCGCCGTTATCCAGCGGCATTACGCATTTGTCGGGGGCCATGTTAAGGATGGGCCCCATTGGGCAATGATAGATACGCCCCTTCCACTCAACGTTGAAACTGCTCTTTGAGCGTTGAAAGTCCGGCAGCGCTTTCCAGTTGGAGGCGATCAGGTACAAACCATTTTTTGCGTCCTTTACATAAAACAGGCAAGTGTCGCAGGGCGGCTCTATTGGAGTTGCGTCGGAGAAGCCGCTCTTTTCACTTAGCTTGTAAAAACGGTCAGCGGAAATAACAATATCATTTTTTTCATCGGTCAATCCATAGATCAGTATCTGCCCGTTCATCAGGTGCTTTTTCAAAGCCACATTTGCGGGCACTATTGTAATGCTGTCGTTCTTGATATACCCGATAGTGCCTGAGACGGTATTGAACCATAGGCGGCCTTTCCTATCTTCAAACACCTCGAATATTGTATTATCAGGCATTCCGTTCGAAACGGAAAAATACTGGAAAGAGGAGCCATTGTATTTACAGAGCCCGGCGTTGGTGCTGAACCACATATAGCCTCTGCTGTCCTGCATCACATAATAGCATTCGGAAGAAGGAAGGCCCTGGGAAGTTCCGATCCGCCTGAAATGGAATTGCTGCGCAGAGGATCTGCTGACCAACAGTAACAAAGCTATTTTCAGGACTAAGCGCATATATCAACAAAGATAGCACAGGGCTTTTACCGGGGAAATCCCCGGCTATGACCTTTTATTCAGCCATGCCTGAACATCCAGTTCCTGGATGAGCGGCCTTCCACCGGCCAGTTTCTCCATAGAGATCTGCAATGCCCGCATCCGTTTCCTGTCCTTGTTGTTGCCGGCCTTTACAAAGAAATTGAGCAGCAGCTTTTCAGCGGGCGAAAGCGGCTGCTTGCTCTCGATGTGGCGTTTCACAGAAAGGGAAGTGTAATGCAAGAGGTCGTACTCGCACATCTCATAGTAGTTCATGAGCAGCAAAATGCGTGAGGCGTTGAAGTAATAATCGATGGAGATGTTCCTTGAGGATTCCAATAGTTCTTTCAGGATCCTGGCGGAAGCTTTGAAGTCGCCGCGATCGAAACGCGCCTGTGCTTCGTAGTAACGGATGTGGAGCAGGTGCTCGGTGCGGATCTTTTTAAGGGTGTCCTTGGGCAGGCTTTCCAATAGCTCAAGGGCTTTGGCGACATGGCTGCCCGCCACCAGGAATTTCATCCGGTCGCGCAGGGCGATGCCGCTGAGCAGTTGCCTGGTATCTTCAGGGGTGTCCTTGCGCAGCTCATCATATTTTGTAAAATACTTTTCCAGCCCTGCGGTGTGCCCTGTTTCGATCCTGCATTTGATGAAGTTGGAGAGGGCGCTGATCACGTTCTTCATGTTCACCTGCCTTCCCTTTCGCAGCAGCGATTCATAATAGTTGAGCGCTTCGAGATGTACCTCCGCCTGTTCTTCGCGGCGGTTGAGGCAATAAAGGATATAGGCCCTGAGGTGAAGCTGCTCAATGATCTCGTGCCTGGAGGAGAGTACAGAGCGGCCGGTGATAAGGGGATGTTCCAGCATATCGGCGATGCGCTGCAGCACAGGAAGTGGGAAATGGTTGCCATAGCGCTTTGAGAGATAGACCAACTCCGTTGACATCAAACGTATATCGGTCACATTGAGAATGCTCTGATGGATGATGCGTTGGCGCTGCAAGAGGTTCTTCCATTCCTTATAATTAGGATCAGATACGTTCTTGTAAGTATATACATTGTCGAGACAACGCAAGGCAATGCTGGCCTGGGCGAGGCGGGTAGTTGCTTCGGCGGCGGCG
Organism: Bacteroidia bacterium; assembly: GCA_025451785.1. GTDB lineage: Bacteria > Bacteroidota > Bacteroidia > JANWJV01 > JANWJV01 > JANWJV01. The sequence goes on from JANWJV010000115.1 coordinate 27,418, forward strand.
AGCGCTTTCCGTGCGGCCTTCTCCGCCATGGGAAGCAGCCATTTGTTGTAAAGGATTTCCGCGTCGGCGTTCAGGGCCCGCACATGCATCTCTTCGGTGGCTTCGCTGTGGTATACGCGCAGGGAACGCAGGATCTGTTTTTGCAGGTAGTTCTTTTCGCTGGCCAGGTGGCGAATGAACTTTTCCTTGCTGAAGCGCTGCTTGATCTTCTCCTCGTCATAGTTCTTCTGTTTATCGATGGCATCGAAGAGCCGGATATAGTTCTTGTCCCTTCCCTCCAAGGAAGAAAAGAGCTTGAAGAACCGCTTCTCGCTTTGGCTGAGGGAGCGTATCAGCAGGTAAACACTTTCGGTCGCTTTCATTTGGATTCCAGTATTGAAAAGCCTGAAAGGCTTGATTTTATTGGGGTTTCAATGGTTTGATACATTGTTTAGAACAACAACAATAAGCCAAAAACAGATTTGTTCGGTTGTAAAATTAGGGAGATGTTTGAGAAGAGCGGTAACTTAAATTGTGCTTAAAATTTAGTTATCGGTTGCAAGCTAACCAGTCAGTATAAATACCTTTAAACGGTCAAAAAAA
>JANWJV010000116.1 GCA_025451785.1 Bacteroidia bacterium
ATCGCCTTTTACCTACTGGCTGCCGTGCTGGTTTTCTGCACTTTTCTCATGCTGAAGATCACCCTGCCGTATTTCGAGTTCCGCTACGACAATACCGAGTTCATCCTCACCAAGCAAAGCGTTCTTTATGTTGACGCCTGGCGTTATGCCTTTTACATCCATATCAGCTCCAGCCTGCTGGTTCTGCTCCTGGGTATATTCCAGTTCAGCCTTTCATTGCTCAATGTCCGCCCGGCCCTGCACCGAAACTTAGGTAAGCTCTATATACTGCTGGTATTGGTATTGGCAGCGCCTTCGGGCTTTATTCTCGGGATCTATGCCAATGGCGGCCTTTTGGCGAAGACCTCATTCGTATTCATCGCTGTATTATGGTGGTTTTTTAGTTTCAGAGCGTATCGCAACGCTGTAAACCGCCATTTTGAAGCGCACAGGGCCAATATGTACCGCAGTTATGCTTTAACGCTTTCGGCTATCACTTTACGTACATATGTAATTGTAATTCCGCTAGTTATACATCTTCATGCAAAGGAAATGTATACACTGGTTTCATGGCTAAGCTGGGTTCCTAACCTTCTGTCCGCCGAATTCCTGATCCGAAACCCTTCAATTAAGGATCGTGCGGCGATGGCGCGGCCTTAACGGTTGTGATCTTTCCGTCGCGTTCTACTTTATATTCTGAACTTACTGTGGCCTCGGTGGCCACAATGAAATTATCGAAGTCTTTTTTGTTGTAAGGCTTTTTCCAGGCCCGACTGTATTCCATAATACCAATGGTTCCGTTCGTGTATTCAGCAATTGCTATTTCCTCGCCAGCCTGCCAGGCGATCACCTTTGAATCAACGATCTCACCTGAATGCCCAAACGTTACCAGGCGATGATAAACGTGGCGCATTTCCAGCGGACAAGCCAGCTCTGAGGTATCGATCGCGTATACAATAGCATTTACACTGTCGCTGATCTTCATGCGATGTGTGAAATTGAAGTTGTACCATTTATCCTTGTTATCACGTTTCTCCTGGAGATAATAGATATAAAGATCCCGCATCCGAATACCCATTCCTTCTTCGTATTGGTTCTGGCTGTAATCAAACCTGTGCACGGCATCCTTATCGATGAGAAATGTATTTGAACTGTCCTTTATTGACTGCAGAAACGCCTTGAAAGCGCCTTCTTTCTTAGAGAATGCCGCCAATTCATCGTACTCCAGGAACTGCAACAATATATTGCTGAACTCAGGGCTTGAACGGTCCATCTTAATGCGCGTATCAGCGATCAGTTTTTCTTTGATCGCTTCAAGGTCCATTTTTAGTTCCCTCGCCTCGTAAACCTCTTCGCCGCTAAACCCATTATAAGCAATGATCCCTGAAACAAAATACTCATAATAAACCGTGGGGTCCATAGTACCAAACGGAGGCGCGCTGCCGGCCGATTGTCCGTTCGGAAGACGTATATACGCAGGATGTATAAGGAAGCTGCAGGCCTCCCTCAATTCCTTGTAATTAGCAGTGGCATCAAGGCAATTCAACAATTCGCGATAATACTCCAGTGAAGGACAAAGCGTAATGGCGCGCTTTACATGGTACAGCGCTCTCGATGGATTTGCCGCTTCCGTTTTTGCCTTTTCCATGTAGGAAGCCGCAATTTCCTTATGGGCTTCTCCGAATTTTTCCCTGTAGAAATAAACCGAATCAGCATTATAGATACTGCTGGCCCTGAGAACGGGAACGATCTTTTCAACACGTTCTATCTCCGGCTTACAACCACTGAGCAGCGCTGCGCTGCCCAGGGCAATTGTTATCAATGCCTTATTCATTGTTTGGCGAATACAGATGAATCACTGTAGTTGGCAGGCACTGACACTTCCTGGATCTTGCCACCATCATCGAGACGAAATTTGGCAGTGGCCACCAGCTCGAACTTCTCCACCGAGTTCTTATCAAAGGGCACTTCCGTTATGGGTTTCGCCCATACACGGCGGTAATCCTCCAGCACCAGCTCGTTGTTCTCTATTTTTCCTGTCTTGATCTTCTCAGCCGAGAACTGCGCGGCGAAGATCCGCTCGTCGATCAATTTTCCTGAAGCATCATAGGTCACCAGCTTGGTAACGACTGGCTGCATTTCAGCACCCCAAAAACTGATAGAGGAAAATATCAAAGCTGTATACACAGGCGTTTCCGCCACTTTTCCCACATAGAAAAAGTCATGCGAAACATCCCTGCCAAAACTGGTGTTTTCCATCTCAGGAATGAACTGCGCGAAATTATAATTAATGCTTTGCTGGCGGTAATTGTCCATGTCCACCTCTTCGGGGCCAACGCTGAAAGGCTGTCCGAGGTTCACAAAAGAGCCGCTGAAAACACTGAAGGCATTGCCTGTGCTGCCCGTCATTTTGTTGGCCTTTACATTGAGCATCATCTTCCTGAACTTCTCAGTGCCTCTTACCGAGCTCAAGTAAGGATCGCTGTAAAGCTTTACAGTATCGGAAAAACCATTCTCAAACGCCCAGAATATCTGCCCGATAACAACTTCGTCGTTTTCGCCGCCTTTGTTCTTACGGTTCAACACGCAGGCCTTTTTATAAGTGATGTCGGCTGCAGGTTTGAACTGCAGGTATTGTGCTACATCGTAGGCGTCATCCGCTTCCTTCAGGTTACTGCCACCCATTTCAAGCAGCGCGTTGCCCAGTTCGTAATACGTCTTTGCCTCTGGAAATACCAGGATGCTCTTCCTGAGAATATCCGCCGCGCTCGCCGCGTTCTTCTTGTTCTTCAGCTGGTCAATGCCCTTCAAAAAAAGCTGGCGGCTTTTGTTCTTCACCGAATCGATCTCCAGTTCTTCCGAATCAAAGATCACATCGTACACCATTTCGCGATTGTACATGAATTCGGGCGTAAGCTTCAATAGGCTCACTTTCACAATGTATTCCTTTTGGGGAGCCGTACATCCGCCGATCACTAGTACGGCCAGGAAATAACACAGTTGTTTCATGGGATAATTTTGATCAAAGATAAGCGCAAAAAAGCGCCGGGCAAATAATTCCTCTGCCACGTTGAGCACCCTCCACAGTCATTCTTTTAAAGCCACGCGATCATGTCAAAAACAACACTTCTTTAAATGGCACTGTTCTTTCTGCTTTTGTTCAACTAAAACTATTGAGCCATGAAAAAGATGATATTGATCTCGTTGATTATTTTCCCTTTTTGTGTCAAAAGCTACGGACAGGTACAATATGAACTACCCGAACCATCGGTATTCTCCATCGGTCCTAAAGCTTCATTCGCGCATTCGTTCATCATGCCCGATAAGAACTGGGAATTTTTTCCAGGGGGAGCTGCAGGAATAAGTACTGTTTATTCCCCACGGCAAACCTGGGGACTTGGCCTTGACGCGATGTATTCCTTTGAGGGCGGCAAAACAAAACAGGAAATGAACGGAGAGTTCGAACTTGAACGGAAACTCGAATATATCAGGGTTCCTCTCAGGGCAATCGTTTTCTTCGGAAAATACGAGGATAACTTCCGCCCTAAGATAAGCCTGGGACCCAGCTTTGGTTTTCTGCTGAATGATGAGAACGAGCTTTACCCAAAGATCGCTGCCGAACCTTTTGACCTGGGTGCTGAGCTGGCGATAGGTTTCAACCAGCGCCTATGGGAGGCCGTTTGGCTGAATATAGACCTTGCCTATTACCAGGGATTCCTGGATGTGTACAAAGACCAGAAAGAAATGCAGTACAATGGGAATCTCTCGATAAGCGCGGGGATCCTGTTCGGCCTGGGCAATTAAACGATCACTATCTTTTCGATAATATCCTTGGGCTTGATCAGGTCGATCACCTCCAAGCCCTCTACAACCTTTCCGAAACAAGTATGCTGACGGTCGAGGTGCTTGGTGTTTTGCCTGTTAAGGCATACAAAGAACTGAGAGCCGCCGGTATTCCTTCCCGCGTGTGCCATGCTGAGGACTCCACGGTCGTGCACCTGGTTACCTCCGGTGAGTTCACAAGGAATGGTATAACCAGGGCCACCACTGCCGCTGCCGTTAGGACAGCCGCCCTGGATCACAAAATCGGGGATCACCCTATGAAAAGTGAGGCCGTTATAATAGCCGCTCTGGCTGAGCTTGATAAAGTTCTCTACGGTCTTGGGTGCGTCAGTATGGAAGAACTCCACCTTCATAACACCCCTGTTGGTATGTATCTCTGCTTTTTTCATAATTATTCTACGATGATCTTATGCGCTGTTACCGATTTAGCTCCATTCACGGTCACAAAATAAATACCTGAAGGAAGATCTTTCCTTTCAAGTGTGATCTGCTTTCCGCTAAAGCTGAAATTGCGAAGCTCTTTTCCGTTGATATCCTTAATGCTCACTTGCGCATTGTCCATTTCCCTGTCGAGGGTAATAACTGCTTGCGAAACCATGGGGTTCGGATAAATATGGATCTCAGCGTTTGAGGCTTCATTTATCCCTGTAGTCGAGGGGGCGTATTCCCAAAAGGCCTTGTTGGCTCCTGAATCGTAACCGGTGCCCACATATCCTTTAGAACCTATATTAAAAGTAGCCTGGCAGCAACTGGGTGTTCCCGCAAAGTTGGCCACCGTTGACCATGTATTGCTACCCTGGTCCCATTCCCACACGTCGGTCTTATACTGGGTATCATACCCTGTTCCCATGTATCCCTTAGTGCCAATAGCAAATGCCATTGCCGCCCTGCGGGCTGTACCGCCAAAGTTTGCCTTTTGTGTCCAGGTATTATTGCTTTGGTCCCATTCCCAAAAATCCTGGCGGTTGGTGCTGCTGCTGTAGCCGGTTCCAAGATATCCCTTTGTTCCGATGGTGAACCCTACAGACCAATAGATGCCGGCTCCGGGGAAAACAGCTTTCTGCGTCCAGGTGTTATTGGTTTGGTCCCACTCCCAAATATCGTTCAGTGGACTGCCTGCCATTCCTGTAACGATGTAGCCTTTGGTGCCAATGGCCCATGCTACCGCGCCGTAGCGTGACACTCCTGTAAGGTTCGCTTTCTGCGACCAGGTATTGCTGGTTTGGTCCCACTCCCAAAGGTCTTGTCCGCCTGAGCTTCCGGTACCAATATATCCTTTGGTTCCGATGGCAAATGCCGCTGCCCATGAACGTGATGAACCTCCGAAGTTGGCTTTCTGTGTCCATACATCATTGCCCTGGTCCCACTCCCAAAAGTCATTGCCGCCGCCGGTTCCAGTACCAATATATCCTTTAGTACCGATAGAGAATCCTACCGCTTTTTCAGTAGCGGGGCCGCCGTAGTTGGCCTTTTGTGTCCAGGTGCCTTGTGCTTGTACTTGTGTGAACAAAGCAAGAAAGCCTAGGGTGTAAAGTTTTTTCATGGGTTAGTGGGTTTTATATCTGCTACAAATATAATCATTCCCCCTCCCCCACTTCGCTCTCCCCAATTAAATTGATCAAAAAGAAGGACAGGATACCGTTCTGAACATCCTTTTATGCGGCATGAACTCTTTGGGATAGCGGGCCGAGAAGTTGAATTCCAACTTGCGGGTTTCGCCGGGTTGTAATGTGAGGGCCCAGCTTACCTCTCCGTTGAACTTGTTGTAAAAACCTCCTGAAAGCTCCGAAAGGCTCACGTCCACCCTCGAATCGTTCTCCACCGGTACCTGGTCCATGATCGTCATGGTCAACGGCACCTCGCGGTTGTTTCGCACGGTGATATCGTACCTGAACACTTCTTTTTCAAAGTTGCCGATGATCTGGTGCTCGTTGCGCTCCGACTTCTTCACACGCGATATCGCCACTTTGCTGTCGCGCCCCAGCGAAAGCTCCAGCGTATCAGATATCTCCACTATGTTGATCCTGCTCTGGCCGATGTATGAGCCGTTAAAATAAATGCTCGCGTTTCCACTCACCAGGTTGAGGTCGGCCCAGCCCACTGCTTTCGCGATCAGGAAAGCATCCTTATCCATCTTCGGCACACTTTGGTATTCGTATTTCGCCTCGAGCGCACGGAAGGTAACGTCAACAAGGTACGGTTTGCTATCTGACGGTACCGTATACGCTTGCTTGATCTCAAACTCCGCGCTGAGCTCATCCACTTCCACCGTTTTAAAATCAACACCCGCGTTTTGTTTTTTCAGTTGATCGATCTGCGCCTTTTGTGTGGTAGAAAGATTGGGCTTATTGCCCGAGCCATCCAGCGTCCATTGATCGAGCACAGGCCGCTGGGCTCCCTGGCGCGGGTCAGCGGTAGACAGTTTCAGTTTCACATCCAGCCAGTCAACACCCGTATTATTGAAAACATTCGCCTTGTAATACAGGTTCACAGGCTTGTTCACCCCATCCACACGAATGTCGTATTTAGGAGCCCAGCCGGCATCGGCCACGCGGTACTTGAGCTCAAATTCAGCGGCAGCGCTCTCGCCCGCCAAAACCAGCACCGATATTTCGGAGCTGGGCGGGTTGATCTCCGCGTTCAATTCATCCAACTGCATCTCCAAAAGCTGAATTTTTTCCTTAAGCTTCCGCTCTGTCTTCCCTACCCTGTTCAATTCGGTATTGATCTCGTTCATACGCTTACGGAAAAAGTCGGCCGACTTCAGTATCTCTTCCACAGGTGTGCCCTTGTCCTTGCCGAGTATCGCGTCGTTCTTGTAAAGTAATTCCTTCTCACGCGTATAGGTCTCTATCATCCCTTTAATGATCGCAAGGCGGTCTTCGGCCTGCTCGATGGAATCTTTGAGCGGCTTTACCCTGGGATTGTCAGCAAGCGGTGCCAAAAAATTGGTGGTGTTGTATACCGAAAGGATCACCATGTTCTTATTGCTGATATCAACCACAATGCTCGAAGGATCGAGCTTAGAAGAAAGCCCGGTGAACTTCACCAGGTTCTTTCCTTGCTTCAGTGTAACATTCGCGTCGTGACGCAGCTCAGCCCCGTTTAGGAAAACTGTGACCTGGGCGGTCTTGGACGCCACTTTCAGTTCTTTCACTTCTTCGGCAACGCCCGGAGAGAACACGCTCATAGCGGAAACGAGTAGTATCAATGTCTTTTTCATAGCCTTAGTATTTATGTTCGATGTTTGTTTTTATATATAGTTCATGACTGCAATTAGCCTGTATGCGGTCGCCGCTG
>JANWJV010000117.1 GCA_025451785.1 Bacteroidia bacterium
CCAGCCATACGGGTTTGCCGTTGTCGTCGCTCTCCGCTTTCGCCAGCTTGTCGAGGTTCTTCTCGATCAGCGCAGCGATCTTCAACATAATGCGGGCGCGTTCGTCTTTTTTGGTGGTAGACCATTTAGGGAAAGCGGCAGTAGCGGCATCTACAGCCAGCTGCACATCACGCTCATCCGAATCCGGACAATGCGAGTAAACTTTACCGGTAGCGGGATTATAATTGTCAAGGTATTGCTTGCTCAGTGGCTCAAGCAATTCTCCGTTGATATAGTTTTTTATTTTGATCATGAATTATTTCCAGGCCTTTACAATAAGGCCGGTGCCGGTTTTGTGATTGGAATTGGTATCGAGATAATTAAGAAGGAAAGCGAAAGGGTAGGTAAGTAAATAATAGAAAGGCAAGATGATGAAAAACAATTTACTTACCCCCAGCATCTGAATGGGATATTTCATGGAAAGCCTCCAGGAGATCTTTCCGGGAGCACCGTAGGCATAACGCGCTTCCACTTTTTCAAAGCCCGCTGTGCGGAGCTTTTCTTCTATCTCTTTAATGGGATAGCCGTCGCGCACGTGCTCTTCAATGAAGGAGCTATCTTCCCCTTCATGTACATCCGATCCGCCCTGGTCAGAAGGGGTGGAGATGAGCAGCATGCCGCCTTTCTTCAGCGAAGCATGAATGTTCCTAAACACCAGTACATCTTCAAGTATATGCTCCATCACATCTACCGATAGCGCCATGTCATAGCTGTTCTCCTTCACGAACTTCGTAAGGTCGGCCACTTCAAAGCGCACGTTCTTACGTCCGATCTTACCGAAGAAATCATTGCAGTCCTTCACCTGTTCTTCCTTTACATCTACAGCGAGAATGTTCCAGTTGCGGTTCATCCCGCTCATGTAATAGGAATACTGTCCGAAGCCGGCACCGGCGTCGAGGATCTCGGCGCTGCCTTTTCCTTTCGCCCAGGCCTTCAACTCCTTGTGCACATGCCAGGTACGCAGCAGAAGCAAGTCCAGCAACTTGTAAAATAGCTTCCGCAGAAAGGGCGATCTATTAAATACATTCCCGAGGGATCTCTTTATTGGGTCGTAATGCATCGGGACTATTTTTTCAGGAGTTCATCGATACGCATCGCATGATCGATGGAGTCGTCGAGGAAGAATTCGAGGCTGGGCACTACACGCATTTGTTTGCCAACACGCAGGCCCAGGCGTTTGCGCACTTCACTTGCCTGGTCTTTAATATTTTTCATCGTGGCATCTTTATCCTTCACCATATAAAGGCTGAGATACACTTTAGCCACGCCAAGGTCGGCGCTCACTCGTACTCCCGTAACAGTTATGAAGGCTCCGCCGAAGAGCGTCCTGCTCTCGCGCTGGAAGATCTCGCCAAGGTCCTTCTGGATGAGGCGCGATACTTTGCTGAGCCGCGTGGATTCCATGGACCAAAAGTATCAAATATTAAGATTGTCCCTGAGATATTTTTCCAGCTCCGCCTTGCTCCATTTCTCCTCTAAAGGGATCATTTTTCCGGCATCGGCAAAAGGGGGCGGATTAGTACGTACCGTAACACGTATGAAGTGGTGGTTGAACACGCCCAGCGCGATGTGCACAGGCTTGAGATCCTTCTGCTCAAGGTTTCGTTTCTTGGAACGGATATAAAGATCAAAATCGGCGGCCTGTATGCGCTCATCCCATTCGCCTATCTTTTCGATGGCGCTCTTCTTCATCAGTACCGTATTGCCTACAAAACCTTCGATGACCTTATTGCCGAAGCTCGCTAAACGTTTAGAACAAAACTCTTCCCAGTTGCCGTACATCATACGATGCATCTTATCGAAGTTGAAGGTGCTGTGGCCAAACATGGAAAGGAGGTTCTTGCAGAGCTTCCAGCGGCGGCGTATGCTCTTGGTGGCTCCGGCCGTTTCGATCCGCTCAATGCCGCAGCAGGTGATGATCTCCAGTCGATGTTCCGCGGCTGTGTCAAGCAAGTGCTTGTCCCATTGCGGGGCCACGATGATATCGTTGTTCAGAAAGGCGTAGGTATCGTATTTCGCGGCCCTGATACCCTGGTTCTGACAATAGGGATAGGAGTAATTGGCCTCGTTACGGATCACGGTAGCGCCTGCCTTTTCAAAGAAGTCCCCCGAGCCGTCGGTAGAGGCATTGTCGATGATGATGAGCTCAAAAGGATGATGGGTGTTCTGGTTCAGGTAACGCCAGAACAATTTATTGATGGCTAAACCGTTATGGATGGCGGTTATTACGCTGATCATTGCAATCGCAAAATAGACTATTTTTGCAAAGCTAAATAAATTAAACGGGCCGCTCCCGCCCAACCCACGCAGGTGAAAACCTATTTCCGGCTCCTCTCTTTCGCAAAACCCTTCGGGCGCTTCCTTCCCGGCTATGGGGTATTGGCCATCCTGGCAGTGGTGTTCGGCTTGCTGAACTTCACGTTTATCATCCCGCTTCTCAATATTCTTTTCAATGATATTGACACAGCCTCCGCCCCGGCAAAACCTGAATTCGCGCTAAGCCTGGTATACTTCAAAGACCTTTTCTTCTATCATTTTCATGCGGTGATCCTGAGCCATGGCAAAATGGGTGGACTGCAATTCGTGTGTGCGATCATCGTGGCTTCTTTCTTCCTCTCCAACCTCTTTAAATACCTCAGCCAGCGCATCCTTACCGCCATGCGCACACACGTAGTGCGTAACATCAGGCAAGAACTCTTCTCTAAGATCAGCGATCTGCAGCTCGACTTCTTCAACAACGAGCGCAAGGGAAATTTAATGTCGGTGCTTTCGAACGATGTGCAGGAAGTGGAGAACTCGGTAGTGAGCTCTATCCAGGTGATCTTTCGTGAACCGCTTTCCATCATCGGTTTCTTTGTGCTGCTGTTCGTTATCTCGGTAAAGCTTACGCTGTTCACCATCCTGGTGCTTCCGCTTTCGGGCCTCATCATCACACGCATTTCAAAAAGTTTGCGCAAGGATGCTATTGAAGGACAAAAACAGCTGGGCACCATCATGAGCCTTACGGAAGAGGCCATCTCGGGCATCCGTATCATCAAGGGCTTCAACGCGCAAAAGTTCGTAAGGGAAAAGTTCAACGTGGAGAACAACAAATACATGCGAACGCTCAAATCGATGGTCAACAAAAGAGAATTGGCTTCGCCGCTCTCTGAGTTCATGGGCATTAGTGTGGTAGCCTGTGTGCTGTTGTACGGAGGCTCGCTGGTGCTTTCGGACCAAAGTGAACTGAGCGGCAGCGAGTTTGTGACCTATGTATTGCTCTTCTCGCAGATCCTTGTTCCCGCCAAGAACATTTCTTCGGCGCTTACCAATATCCAGCGAGGTCTTGTGGCCGGCGAAAGGATACTTGGCATTGTGGATACTCCGGTGACCATCGCCGACAACGCTTCCTCGAAAACAGTATCAGCGTTCAATAAAGAGATCGAATATCGCAATGTGTCCTTCGCGTACACTAAAGGTGACGAAGGCTGGGTGCTGAAAAAACTGAACCTGGTGATCCCGAAGGGCAAGACCATCGCGTTAGTAGGTCAGTCAGGTTCCGGTAAATCAACCATGGCCGACCTTTTGCCGAGGTTTTACGACAGCACGGAGGGAGATATTCTCCTCGACGGCGTTCCGGTAAGGGATATTAAACTGAAAGACCTTCGCGCGTTGATGGGGATCGTTACGCAGGAGTCGATCCTGTTCAACGATACCGTTTTCAACAACATCGCTTTCGGAATGGAGAACGCGAAGGAAGCCGATGTGATAGAGGCGGCGAAGATCGCCAACGCGCATGATTTCATTATGGAGAGTCCCCAGGGTTATCAGAGCAATATCGGCGACCGGGGGGCTAAGCTTTCGGGCGGCCAGCGCCAGCGCCTCAGCATTGCCAGGGCTGTATTGAAGAACCCGCCCCTGCTGATCCTGGATGAGGCTACCTCTGCCCTTGATACCGAATCGGAGCGTTTGGTACAGGATGCCCTGTTCAAATTGATGAAAAACCGCACTTCTATCGTTATTGCCCACCGCCTTTCCACCATACAGCATGCCGATGAGATAGTGGTGCTGCAAAAGGGTGAGATCATTGAAAGGGGCACACATACTGACCTTCTTGGAAGGAACGGTACCTATAAGAAACTGTACGATTTGCAGGCTTTCGTCTAATTTTCTTACCTTTGCTTTCCAACACAAAACCCTTATAACCATGAAAAAACTCGTACTCTCCTCACTTGCATTGTTTTCATTTGGAGTGATCGCTTATTCTCAGCCGAATCCCGGCATGGAGAACTGGGTGACCCAGAACGGACAAACCTCTTACGAAGAGCCTGTTAGCTGGACGACCTCCAACGTGCTCAACCAGATCATCCTCGGCGGCAACCCTATCTCTGTTTTCAAAGCCTCAGGCGTTGATAAATATTCAGGCACTTACGCTTGCAGGATCAACATCATCAAGCAAACCAGCAACCAAACCGGCGGACAGCTTCCCGATACCCTGGGCCTTATCTTTACCGGCTCTATCGGCCTGCAAGGTCCCAAATATGGTTACGGTTATACTTCACGTCCCATATCACTTGACTTCTATGCCAAGTATGTACCTGTAAGCGGCGACACCGCTGTGGCGTATGTGCTCCTTACCAAGTGGAACACCAACAAGCGCGATACTGTAGGTGAAGGCGGAATGCTCGTTGGCAATACTGCTACGTATACCAAGTTCTCGGCGCCCATCGCTTACAAGCAAACCTATAACCCCGATACCGCTACCATCATTATTTCTGCCGGCGGCGGCGGGCTTAAAAAGTCAAAGACCCCCAAAGTGGGCAGCTCTCTTTATGTGGATGACCTTAGCTATGTGGTGACCGGCATTACCGAGAACATCGGCGTTGCCAACATCGTGAACGTATATCCCAACCCTGCAAGCACCGAAGTGAACTTCAAAGCCGCTTCTAACGATGCTACCCAGGTTCAGATCTCCGACATCACAGGCCGCAGCGTTGCGAACCTTGGTTTCGAGAACAAGATCACCAAATTGAACACCTCGAAATTAGCAGCGGGCGTGTACACCTACTCCGTTACCAATAAAGACGGTGTGGTGCTGAGCCGCGGCAAGTTTGATGTGGCACATTAATAGATAGTATACATACGGCAAAAGCCTCCAGGCTCAGCCTGGAGGCTTTTTATTTAAGACATGCCCCGGAGGGGATCACATATCCTGCTTTTTTTATCGTGCTGCTTGCTGTTGCTTGCTTGCGGCGGAGGGAAAGAACAGCCTCCTGAAAAGGACATCGTAAAGGTGCCTGAGGACATCAACAAGCATGTGAAGGAGGCCATCACCGTCAGCCTTGCGAAGGCCGACAGCGCGCACCCCGCTATTCTTTTCGGTGATACGCTCATCGCTACCCCCTTCATCACTACTCATTACCGTTCCACAGATCATCAGCCTGCCTGGAGCGATCGCGGAAAACTGAAAGCGCCCGGCGACACATTGCTGGGGATCCTGCTCAACGCGCATGACTACGGACTCATCCCTGAAGAATATCGTTCGTCGCTCATAGATTCGTTATTGAAAAGCGCTGCCGACAGCGCCGGCAATGTGGATGCCGCCAAGATCTCGCGTGCCGAGCTCTTGCTCAGCGATGCCTTCTTCCGTTTTGCCGTGCACCTGCACAGCGGGCGCTTGCACGCCGACAGCCTTTGGAGGGAATGGCATCCGCAGAAGGTGGACACGAACCTGAACCTGCTGATGAACTATGCCATCGAACACAACGCCATTCGCCAGGTATTCGATTCGCTGGAACCCAAGCAATACCCTTATCGTATGCTGAAGAGAGCCCTGAAGAAGTTCAGGAAAGAGTTTGCGAAAGAACGCTGGGATACCCTTGCCGCCACTACCGATGATACCCTTGCCTATAAGCAATTGTTGAAACTGCGGCTCATCGCGGGGCATGATTACGACAGTACGCTGGAAGCGAACGACTCCGTGAAGCTGGCCCGCGCGATCAGGTCATATCAAAGGAAACACGACCTGGAGCCGGATGGAAAATTAGGGAAGAACACCCGCAAGTCGATGAACATTTCAGTGGAGAAACGCATACGCCAGATAGAGATCACCATGGAGCGCTGGAGGCTGGAGCCGAAGGAGATGCCCGAGCGCTATGCCTGGCTCAACATCCCCAGCTATTATTTTATGGTGATAGAGGCCGACACCTTTGTGATGGAATCACGTGTGATCGTGGGCACTGTGAAGAACCAAACACCTTTGCAGGTGGGCAAGATCCGGTACTTCCTGATCTATCCTTATTGGAGGGTGCCTTACAGCATCGCCTGGAAAGAGATCTTGCCGGCGGTGAAACGCGATACCTCCTACCTGCGCAAGCATAATTTCGAAGTGCTGCAGGGCGGGACGGTGATCGACCACAGCACGATCAAATGGAGCAGGTATTCAAAGAACTACCTTCCCTTTACTTTCCGGCAGCGCGAGGGCGAGGACAATTCGCTGGGCGTAATGAAGTTCAACTTTGAGAACAAGTACGGGGTATACCTGCACGATACCAATTCCAAACGTCTTTTCGGAAAAGAGGTTCGTGCCCTTAGTCATGGCTGTATGCGCCTTGAGAAATACATGGACTTCGCCGCCTTCCTTATCCGCGACGACAGCGTGCATATTCGTATGGATTCGATACAAGTATACCTTGATAAAAAAGAGAAGAAACAGATCGACCTGAAGAAGCCGATCAATATTTATGTGAAGTACTTTACCTGCGGCGCCGACGAGACGGACCTGGTGCTTTACGAGGACATTTACCGCAAGGACGAGAAGCTGGAAAACCAGCTTTATAGCGAAAAAACCTTCAAAAAGAGCGTTTCTCCCAAGATCCCCGAAAAAAAGCCAGGGGCTCTGTAACTTATGGGCTAAGCGCCCGTCACACCTTAAACAGCACGAGTTTTTAATGACCATTGAAGAGTTCAACCAGTGCGTAGACCAGCATGCCGACAACCTCTACCGCTTTATCCTTAAGAGTGTAAGGGACAGCGAAAAGGCGAGGGACATTGTGCAGGATACCTACGAGAAGCTCTGGATGAAGGTGAGCGACGTTCCCAGCACCAACGCGAAGAGCTATATGTTCACCACCGCTTACCGCACTATGATCGACCAGGTGCGGAGGGAGAAGAAGCAAGGCAGCATGGACGAGGCGAAGTTGTACGCGCTCAAACACGAGAAGCAGTACAGCGACCTGAAAGAAGTGCTGAACGAAGCGCTGGGAAAACTGCCCGAGATACAGCGCTCGGTAGTGATGCTGAGGGATTACGAGGGTTACTCGTACGAAGAGATAGGGGAGATCACCAACCTGACGGCCTCGCAGGTGAAGGTGTACATATTCAGGGCAAGGACCTTTTTAAAAAACTACATAGGGGCCGTTGAGAACGTTATCTGATGGACATCAATAAAAA
>JANWJV010000118.1 GCA_025451785.1 Bacteroidia bacterium
CTTAAGATCCTAAGCCGTAAACATGAACTATCCAAAGACAAGATCGGCTGGGAGATCGCCATCAGGATCCTTACAATCATGACCCTGATAGAACTTGACATGCTCGACGAAGCTACGGCGCAAACCGAAGGATTGCGCAAACACATGGAGCGGCATTCGAAGATGAAAGAGGTTCGTGAACGTGACCGCATTATCCTGAAAACACTACAGGCCATGGAGAAACAGGGCTATGTGCAGGACAAGATAGGCGCGGAAGAGAGAACCCTTCTTGAAAAGCTGCAAAGCACTACCGCCAAATGGCGCTGGGAGCCCGTAACACCCGAGCTCATTCCGTTCGACCGCTGGATGGCAGCCCGTTACAAGAAGAAATAATTAGTGGATGTTCTTCAGCTCGCTGATGGTCTTTACAGGGTCCTTGGAGCCGAACACGGTATTGCCCGCCACCAATACATCGGCACCTGCCTTAATGAGCTTACCCGCGTTCTGCAGGTCCACTCCCCCATCGATCTCGATCTTCGCCTTCGATTTTTTCGTTACGATGATCTGATGCAGCTGATGGCATTTGTTATAGGTGTTCTCAATGAACTTTTGTCCACCGAAACCGGGATTCACGCTCATCATACATACCAGGTCGATGTCGGCAATGACATCTTCGAGCAGGTTCACCGAAGTATGCGGGTTAATGGCCACTCCCGCCTTCATGCCCAGGGCCTTGATGGCCTGAACCGTGCGGTGCAAATGTGTACAAGCCTCCAGGTGCACGGTAAGCACATCGGCGCCGGCCTCCTTGAAGGCCGAAAGATAACGGTCGGGATCCACGATCATCAGGTGTACATCCATCGGTTTTTTGGCGTGCTTCTTAATGGCCTTGATCACCGGAAAACCAAAAGAGATGTTTGGCACGAACACGCCGTCCATCACATCGATATGAAACCAGTCGGCTTTGCTGCCATTGATCATCTCCACATCACGCTGGATATTGGCAAAGTCGGCGGAGAGGACAGAGGGGGCGATAAGGTGGCTCATGCTGGCACAAAAGTAATAAAGATATGAGAACAGCCTTCGGAATTCGGGCTTTGGCACGGACTTTGAAATGCGGCGGCGCAAACAAAAAAACAACTCCTCCCATGAGAACACTTTTCCTCCTTGCGATCTCTTCCTTATCATTCCAATCGCTCAACGCGGGCACCTGGAACTGGGCTAAGAAAGGCGGTGGCAGCAGCACCGATTTCGGGTACAGCATTGCTGCCGATGCTTTCGGCAATCTTTATACAACAGGCTATTATAAGAATACCGGCACTTTCGGCAGCCACAGCGCTGTGAGCAAGGGACAGGAAGACCTTTATATTGCCAAATACGATGACCTCGGCGGATGCAAATGGATGCGCTCGGCCGGCGGTACCGCCAATGAGATGGGCTATTCTATAGTAGCTTCGGGCACCAGCGTTTACGCGGTAGGAAGCTTTAACAGCGCCTCTCTTTTCGGATCCACCAACCTTAGCCCCGCGGGCCTGGAAGATATCTTCATCACCAAGCTCGATTCGGCCGGTACTTTTTTATGGACAGTAAAGGCAGGCGGAACAGGAAGCGACGTAGCGAAGGCTGTTTGTACCGACAACGCGGGCAACATTTATGTGAGCGGCTATTACGGCGGCACCGCCACCTTTGGTTCGTTCACCCTTACCAACTCGGGCAGCAAGGATATATTCCTTGCCAAGTACGACCCCTCCGGCACCTGCCTCTGGGTAAAAAAGACAGGGGGATCGGGTGAAGAGATGGGCAATGACCTGGCGGTGAACGCGGCGGGCACCATTTATCTTACCGGCCAGTTCAACGGGGTAACACCTTTTGGAAGTTATACCCTTACCAGCAAATACTACGATATTTTTCTCGCCGCTTTTGATGTGAACGGCAATTGCACCTGGGCCAAAAGAGCCGGTGGCGGAAGCACCGACGATGGAAGGGCCATTGTATTGGACAACGCGGGCAATATCTATCTCGCGGGCTTTGGAAAAAGCACCGGCATCAACGCTCTTATGTTCGACAGCATCTCGCTGGGCAACTGCGATCAGAGCGCTGTTATTGCCAAGTACGACGCGGCAGGCACTTGCCTGTGGGCCGCTAAGATGCCTCCTAAATATGGCAGCGGCGGATGTTCCAACTGCGTGTACAAGACCACCGGCACCGGCATAGCGCTCGACGCGTATGGCGTGGTGTACATCGCGGGGTATTTTGAGAATGAAATGTATTATTGCGATGCCAATAATAAAGTGGCCGCTACCGGCGGTGTTGCGAGCGACGTGTTCGTTGGCCAGTACGATGCCATAACAGGTTCATGCAACGGCATTGCAGGCAGGGGTGGCAGCAGTTCATCCGACGAGACCGGCGACATGGTTACCGGGAGCAACGGGAAGTTGTATGTTACTGGCACTATTGCGGCAAGCGCCACATTCGGCAACATCATCCTCAGTTCGCAACCCGGTTACGATACGTTTATAGCAGAACTGGGCAGCCTTACCACCGGCGAGGCAAGCATCGAAACAACCGCACTCCCCGAACTCAATTTGTACCCCAACCCTGCTAAAGGCGAACTGAACATCCGCCTGAGCGGTGGACCGGACATGCACCAGGTAAGCGTTTACAATGCCATTGGAGCTGTGGTTTATGAAACAATGGCTGACCACGCAGCCGAGATCAAAATAGATATCTCTGGCCTTACAGAAGGCATCTACTTTGTTCGCGTTGTAACGAACGAAGGCCAGGCCTTCAGCAAACAACTGGTAAAAACAGGAAATTAACCGAGATAGGTCTTGAGTATCTTGCTGCGCGAAGTATGCTTCAGCCTCCTCACCCCTTTCTCCTTGATCTGGCGTACGCGCTCACGGGTAAGGTCAAACTTCTGGCCGATCTCCTCAAGGCTTAAGGGCGCTGAGCCATCGAGACCAAAGTAAAAGCGCAATACATCGGCTTCCCTTTGGGTAAGGGTACTTAATGCGCGCTCTATCTCCCTGCGCAGTGATTCGTTGAGCAGGGCCAGTTCAGGGCTGCCCCCGTCTTCGTTGGCAAGTATCTCGAGCATGGTATTAGCATTTTCATCGCCCGAAACAAGGGGCGCATCCATCGACACATGCTTACCGGCGTTCTTCATGGTCTCCTTCACATCATTATCTGTGATCTCAAGCACCAACGCTATCTCGTGGGCGGTAGGCTCACGCTCAAATTCCTGCTCCAGCTTGGCGAAGGTCTTGTTGATCTTGCTTATGGAACCGATCTTGTTGAGCGGAAGACGCACGATACGGCTTTGTTCGGCCAGTGCCTGTAAAATGCTCTGGCGGATCCACCATACGGCGTAGGATATGAACTTAAAGCCGCGTGTTTCATCGAAACGCTGCGCGGCTTTTATAAGGCCGAGGTTACCCTCGTTAATAAGGTCGGGCAGGCTGAGACCCTGGTTTTGGTATTGTTTGGAAACGGATACTACGAAACGGAGATTGGCTTTGGTCAATTTTTCGAGCGCGCGGTTATCACCTTGTTTGATCTTTTTCGCGAGGTCTACTTCTTCTTCGGCGGTGATTAGCTCCACCTTGCCTATTTCCTGGAGGTATTTATCCAGCGACGCCGTTTCACGGTTGGTAACCTGCTTGGTGATCTTTAGCTGTCTCATACAGAAGTTTTTAAAAGCTTATACCGATACGCAAAAGCCAGGCAGAAAGTTTCAGCCTTAAGAATTATTAATTAACAAGAAATTAAGAGGGGATATTCAGAGGCCGAACGGTGCTTTAAAGCAGGTAAACGGCTTCCTTGCCGGCGGGCTCCAGCTCCACCGAAACATGCTCTTTAAGGGTAGTAGAGAGAGAAATGCCCGCAAAATCGGCTTTAATGGGGTAACGGGTATGGTCGCGGTCAACCAATACTGCTGTGGCGATACGTTTCACGGGCGAACCCATAAAATGTTTCACACCGTACATCATGGTCTTGCCTGAGTTGAGCACATCGTCCACCACCACGATCGTTTTATCGTCGGTGTTCTTCACCTCGGTGCTGGCTTTTACTTTGGCATCGTAAGGATCTTTCTTATCCACCACGAGTTTCACCAATTTCACTTTGAGGGGCGATATTTCCTCCAGTACCTTTCCTATCCGCTGTGCCAAAGCATAGCCGTTGGGAGCGATGCCTGCCAGCACCACTTCTTTTTCGCCATAATTGTTCTCATAGATCTCGTACGACATACGATTGATCTTTTGTTCGATCTGGCGGCTATTGAGGATGAGAGTTTTGCTCATTAGAACAAAGTTATAAGATTATTCTATCCTTTCTAGCCTAACCACATTCTCCACATGAGCCGCCCTTCGGCAAGCTCAGGGTGACAGGCGTTCCAATTGCACGACATTTTCCACATGGGCCGTATGTGGGAACATGTCTACTGGCTGCACGGCCGTTATTTTGTACTTATCAGTAAGCAATGCCAGGTCGCGGGCCTGGGTGGCAGGGTTGCAGCTTACGTATACTATGCGTTGAGGCTGGGCCTCCGCTATTCTTAATACCACATCGCCAGGCATACCTGCACGCGGAGGATCAGTGATCACCACGTCAGGCTTTCCATTTTCCGCAATGAATGCCGGTATGAACACATCTTTCATATCGCCCGCATAAAAAACAGTGTTCTCAATGCCATTGATGCCCGAATTGATCCTGGCATCTTCTATGGCCGCCTTCACATTCTCTACCCCTATCACCTTCTTGGCCTGGTGCGCTACAAAATTGGCGATAGTGCCGGTACCGGTATAGAGGTCATATACTATTTCATTACCAGTTAACCCGGCAAAGTTCCGCGCCACTTTGTACAACTCATACGCCTGTTCTGAATTGGTCTGGTAAAAGCTCTTGGGACTGATCCTGAACCTCAGGTTCTCCATCTTCTCATGGATCACCTCGGCGCCCTTGTAAGGAATTACTTCCTGGTCAGAGATATTATCGTTCTTTTTGGTGTTTATGATGTATTGAAGCGAAGTTATCTGAGGGAATTTGCTCATGATGTGATCCAGCAGGCCTTCCCTCTCCTCCTTCTTATCCTCAAAGAACACCACGATCACCATCACTTCGCCGGTGGAAGTGGTTCTGATCAAAAGATTGCGCAACAAACCCACTTGTTCACGCAGATCAAAAAACACAAGCTTGTTTTCTATCGCGTACTTCTTTATTTCATTACGAATGGCATTGGAAGGTTCCGGCTGCAGATGGCACTCGGTGATGTCGAGCACCTTGTCGAAGAGGCCGGGAATATGAAAACCGATGGCGCTGCGGTCGCTGAACGAAAGGCTTTTGTCATTGATCTCCTTTTCGGTTAGCCAGCGCTTGTTCGAAAAAGTGAATTCGAGCTTGTTACGGTAGCGATATTCATTCGCGGAACCGAGTATCGGCAGGGGCTTAGGTATTTCCAGGTGGCCTATGCGTGTAAGCGCGTTGTACACCTGCTTTTCCTTGTAGAACAGCTGCGATTGATACTGCATGTTCTGCCACTTGCAGCCACCGCAAATGCCAAAATGCTCGCATTGGGGTGTTGTGCGTTTTTCAGAATAGGAATGGAACTTTATTGGCTTGCCTTCGCGGTAATTGCTTTTCTTACGCGTGACCTCTACATCCACCACATC
>JANWJV010000119.1 GCA_025451785.1 Bacteroidia bacterium
CATCCTTACAGGAGAAAGAAACCCAGGCTTGCTTTTTTACATTCTTCAAGATCTCGCTCAATACTTTTCCTTCCTGCAATGAAGGAATTGTTTCGCAGGCAAAAAGATCGGCGTTTGAACTATCTAATAATTGAATTCTCTTAATATGAAATTGCTTCAGTTCAGCATCACTTATGCCATAGCTCCCGTGATACTCTGAGCCATCGCCAAGGTAAGCGCCATACGGACCTATGCTTGCCGCGATAAATGCGTCCTTCACGCCACATTGTTTAATAGCCTCTTCGACTGCCCAAACCGATCGTAAGATAAGTTGTTCAGCTTCTTTTTTTGAAAAGCCCAAAGCCATAAACCCCGGAATACTTGCCTGGTAGCTCGCTGTGATAATACATTTCGCGCCCGCATTCAAATATGCTTTGTGCGCGTTGATAATTGAAGCAATATCCGAATCCAGCAATCGGGCGCTCCATAATTTATGGTTCAGATCACAACCCTGGCTCTC
This sequence comes from Bacteroidia bacterium, assembly GCA_025451785.1. GTDB lineage: Bacteria > Bacteroidota > Bacteroidia > JANWJV01 > JANWJV01 > JANWJV01. Next base: position 500 of record JANWJV010000119.1, read on the forward strand.
CAGTTCATTCGAAAGGCCGCCATCCAGTAAGAGAGGATATTTAATGTTCATTTATTGGTCTTTTAAACTGTTATTCAAACTTGAACCGGTAGGTAACTCGTAATACATCCGTCCATCTGAAGACGCAACCCCGGCAGCTGTATATGGTTCCTCTTTTCATAAGCACAGTTTTTATGAGCCTCAATTCTTCATTGGTAAATACAGTTCCTTTTTCTTTTAGTGTATACAAGCCCTCCAGGCCGTAGATCTGTTTTTCGAAATTGGTGGACCTTAACCAATTAAAAAGTTCTTCTTTGTTATTCGCCTCTGCCAGTCGGTCAATAGTTACTTTTTCTTGCGGGTCCATTCCTCCGTTCCCGCAGGAGTGCCCATAGGCGATGTTGTCAACGAACAGCTCTGATTCTTTAAGTTCTCCGCCATAGGTATTTTGAAAAGAGCTTAACAGTAATGTATACAAGCTGTCATTTCTAAAATGGGCGAGGGTGTCGTAATAGGGGACCCATTCCTTTTTTATTTTTTTACTCCTCTTTTCGCCAAAATAATAATGTACGATCTCATTTCCATGAGTAATTAGCTGCACTCTGAAAACAAAAACACGCTGGGAGCCATCATTGGCTTTAGGACCGAATTCATTGAAATAAAAGACACCTTCCCTGAAGCCAGGACTTAGGTCCCGTAGTATGGTCCAGTGCCGGGAACCAGGGTTCTGAATGGGAAATGAATCGGTGAAGGTTTGAAAGGATAAAAAATTCTTTGAAGCGAGAACTCTTATTGCACCTTCCTGAATCTGGCTAAGGACTAATTGCGGGTAACTGCAGAAAAAGGAGATAAGTAAAATGGAGAGCTTTCTCATGTAGAGAGCCTTGTGATAGGAGTATAACGCTGCAAGTTAAGAAATGGTATTGTGCCTGTCAATTATGAAAGAAAAAGGAGGCTATCTCATCACGCCAGATAAGCACAATAACTCCTCCGATCGCAATGCTTGCGCTCAGGAACGAACTTAGCGTGATCTTTTGCCGATAGATCAGATATCCCAATGGCAAAACAAAAACAGGGAAGAGCGAAAAGATCGTTTGTGCCACCGAGGGTTTGTCGTGCAAAAGAATCACCGCGTACATCGAAAAACTTACTCCGAACACCGGGCCAAAAAGAGTCCCTGCCAAGGCATACCAAACGCCGTTTCTCCGGTTCTCCAATACAGGTTGTGTCATGGCTCTAAGCTTGCCGCGAATGATCGTGGATAGATACAAAGCGGAAGTGGCGCAGATCATCCGTATCCAGGTGGCATGAAAGGCAGGCAGTTCCGCGCCTTCGTTCTTATAGGCGAAGCCTTTGTTGGCAAGCACAAGTCCGGCTCCCTGGCAGAGCGCACCCATAATGCCGAAGAGGATGCCGCGGCGCAGGTTGCCATGGCTGTAGTCGGTGGTGCCTTCTTCCGGACTTTTTCCCATCACCAGCCATATCACGCCGCCGATGGTGATGAAGATGCCGAGTATGCCGATGAAATTGATGCGTTCTCCAATGATAAAATAACCAGCCATGAGCGCGGCGGCAGGGGAGAGTGTGCTGAAAATACTTCCCATACGTGTGCCAAGGATGGCGAAGGAAGTGAAGCCGAAATAATCGCCCAGCGAAAGTCCTACAATGCCCGAGATGCCGAACCACAACCATTGCTCCGCCAGCGGACCGCTGAACAGTTCAAGCGGACTTAATCCAAGAAAGATAATGGAAAGGATAGTAAGGAAGATCACCGCCATCAAGAGGCGGATATGGTTCACCTGGTTAGGGCCCAGTCTGCGCGCGGCTTCTGTAAATGGAAAAATGCCGATGCTCCAGCAAAGGGTGGTGCAGAAGGCTATCAGAATACCAGAGGGCATATTATCTTCTTTCGCCGAACACGGCGCTGCCTAAACGTACCATCGTGCTTCCTTCTTCCATGGCGATCTTGTAGTCGCTGGTCATGCCCATGCTGAGGGATCTTAGATTGTTGAATTTTGATTTTTGATTTGTAAAGAACTCGTTAAGGCTTTTGAATTCGGATCGCACTTGTGTTTCGTTGGCTGTGTTCGTGGCCATGCCCATGAAGCCCACTACCTGCACGTTCTTAAGAGCCGTAAGTTTATCGGAGGAGAGAAGTTCTTCCGCTTCCTTAAGATCCAGGCCGAACTTGGTCTCTTCTTTGGCGATATAGATCTGCAACAAACAATCGATCACCCTTCCGTTACGCGCCGCGTGCTTGTCTATTTCCTGCAATAGTTTCAGGCTGTCTACCGAATGGATAAGCTTCACGAAAGGGACAATGTATTTTACCTTGTTCGTTTGCAAGTGTCCGATCAGATGCCATTCCACATCCTTGGGCAGGAAGGGTTGCTTTTCCAGCAGCTCCTGTACGCGGTTCTCTCCGAATACGCGGAGCCCGGCATCGTAGGCCTCCTGAATTCTTTCTACAGTATGGGTTTTGGTTACTGCAACCAGAGTTACTTGCGGCGGTAAATCACTCTTTAATTTTTCAATATTTTCTTTGATGGCCAAATTTGTCTCACGTTAGAGGTTTCACGTTTCACGTTCAACGTCTAACGTCAAACGTTAAACATCAAACGATTATTCAAGACTATAGATAACGAGTCCGCTCCGCATTTTAGGCTCCACCCAGGTAGTTTTGGGCGGCATTATATTATTCGTATCCGCAATGAGCTTCAATTGCTCCATCGATACTGGGTACAAACCAAACGCTGCCTTCGATTTCCAGTTATCCACCTGGTTCTGCAATTCCTCCATGCCCTTAATGCCCGAAACAAAACCAATGCGCTTGTCGGTCTTCAGGTCATGAATGCCAAGGATAGGGGATAGCACCTGCTCCGAAAGTATGGATGCGTCAAGACTGCCAACAGGTTCTTTGTCGTTCACAATTCCTTTCTTCGGTGTAAGCGAATACCATTGCCCTTCGAGGTACATGCTGAAGTTGTGCTTCTTCACTGGCTTATAAGGTTCCTTGCCTTTTTTCTCTACTTCGAACTTCTCTTTGATCTTTGTAAGGAATTCCTCAGGACTTAAGCCGTTCAGTTCTTTTACAACACGGTTGAAATCATAGATCTTTAATTGGTCTTCAGGAAAGAAAACGCCCAGGTAAAAGTTCCAGGGTTCTTTGCCCGTGTATTTGGGATTGAGCTCACGCATCTTCTTTCCAAGCAGGGCGCTTGAAGCGCTGCGGTGATGTCCGTCAGCAATGTAAACCGAAGTGATCTTGCCAAAACGCTCGTTGATGCTTTCTACTGTTTTCTTATCTCCGATCATCCAAAGCTGGTGGCGAACGCGGTCGGTGGTGCTGAAATCGTAAGTGGCCGCGGTCTTTAAAAGTTTATCGGTGAGCTCGTCGATCACCTTGTCGTTGGGGTAACTGAAAAGCACCGGCTCCGCATTGAAGCGGCAAACATCAAGGTAGCTCATGAGTTTCTCCTCGCGCTCCGTGAGCGTTTGCTCGTGAACTTTGATGGAGCCCTTCAGGTAATCGTCGATGCTCGTACAGCCAATGATCCCGGTGAAAGTATGTCCGCCTTTGTGCTGACGGTAGAGGTAATAGGAAGGAGTAGTGTCTCTTGTAAAAATGCCTTCTTTGTGAAAGGAATCGTAGCGCGCCCTGATCTTCTTCAGTCGGTCCGCTGATCCGGGCCTGGTACGTTTTCCATCGCTGAAATCAGGATTGATAACGTGAAGAAAAGTGTAAGGATTGCTTCTTAGCTTGTCGTGGAGGTCGGCCTTGGAATAATTGTCTACCGAGCGGGAAGCCACCATGTGCACCTTATCGGGTGCTGGTCTGATTCCGGTAAAAGGGATGATCTTCGCCATCTCATTTTAAAAGCTCGATGATCTTATTCGCCAGTTCAATGCCGATCCGTTCCTGCGCTTCTTCCGTTGCCGCGCCAATGTGCGGGCTCAGCGATATCTTCGGGTGCGAAAGTATTTCCTGCGAAGGGGCGGGCTCGTTCTCGAAAACATCCAGGCCGGCATGAGCCACTTTTCCTGAGTTCAAGGCAGCCAGCAGGTCCTTCTCATCGATCACACCACCTCGGGCAGCATTCACCAGTATCACGCCGTTCTTCATCATCGCTATCTCTTTCGCGGTGATAAGCTTTCCGCCGGGAACGTGAAGCGTGATGAAATCACTTCCGGCAAGCAGTTCTTCTACGGTAACAGTATCGATACGCACTTTCACTTTATCAGCGCCCGCAATTTCTATTTCAATAGTGGCGCCTTTGATGAAGGGGTCACTTGCCAGCACGTTCATGCCGCAGCCCAAAGCGATCTTTGCTACTTCCTGGCCGATACGGCCAATGCCGATGATGCCAAGTGTTTTGCCCCCCAGCTCCGAGCCTTTGGCGTATTTCTTCTTTAGAGTGTCGAATTGAGTAGTACCGTTAGCTGGCATCTGGCGGTTGCTGTCGTAAATGAAGCGCACCGCGCCGAACAAATGCGCGAACACCAGTTCCGCTACCGAATGCGATGATGCCGCGGGCGTGTTTACTACGTGAATGCCTTTGCCCTTTGCGTAATCAACATCAATATTATCCATGCCAACACCGCCGCGTCCAATAAGTTTCAAACCCGGACAAGCGTCAATAACATCCTTTCTTACTTTGGTGGCGCTGCGAACGGTGATCGCTGAAAAGCCTTGCTCATTGAGGGCTTTGGCTAACTGGTCTTGAGAAACTTTGTCTGTTACTACAGTGAAACCGGCAGCTTCCAGGAGGCGTTTGCCTTCCGCGTCAATGCCGTCGTTGGCGAGTATCTTCTTGCTCATGCGAACTTCTTCTCGAATTCCTGCATCACATTTACCAATGCCTTCACACTTTCAAGTGGAAGAGCGTTATAAAGCGATGCCCGGTAACCGCCAACATCCCTGTGCCCACGGATGCCGCTGATATTGGCTTCCTTCCATAGTTTGTCGAACTCAGGTTCCAGCTCAGGCTTGTGCATTACAAAGGTCACGTTCATATTCGAACGGTCCTCCCTCTCGGTGGTTCCTGTGAACATGCTGTTGCGGTCGATCTCGGTATACATCGCCGAAGCTTTTTCATTATTTACTTTTTCGATCCACTCAAGCCCGCCGTTCTTTTTCAGCCAGCGCAGCGTAAGCATCGATACATAGATAGGGAATACAGGAGGCGTGTTGAACATGCTTCCGCCCTTAATGTGAACCCGATAGTCCATCATGCTGAGCATGCTCCTTCCTGTTTTGCCAAGAAGGCGCTCGTCAACTGCAACCATCGTAGTACCCGCCGGGCCCATATTCTTCTGGGCACCCGCGTAGATCAGTCCGAACTGTTTGCCATCCACCTTACGGCTGAAGATGTCGCTCGACATGTCGCATACAATAGGACAGCGCGCGATCGGGAATTTCTTCATCTGTGTTCCGTAAATGGTATTGTTGGAAGTGATGTGCAGGTAATCCAGGTCGCCCGAAACAGGGAACTGTTTGGGGATATAAGTGTATTTCTTGTCTTCTGAGGAAGCCACCACCTTCACATTGCCGATCATCTTGGCTTCTTTGATGGCCTTGCTGGCCCATACACCGGTGTTAAGATAACCGGCAGTGCCTTCTGTACGAAGCAGGTTATAAGGAACCATGCCGAACTGCAGGCTGGCGCCGCCGCCCAAAAAGATCACTTTGTAGTTGTCGTTGAGGCTGAGCAGCTCTTTTACGAGCGCGCAAGCTTCTTCCACCACTTTTTCAAAGTTCTTGCTCCGGTGCGAGATCTCAAGGAGGGAAAGGTTAAGGTTGTCGAAATTGATGCAGGCTTCGGAAGCTTGCTGGAGCACCTCCTGCGGCAGGATGCCGGGGCCGGCGCTGAAATTATGCACTTTGCTCATAAGCGAATAAAGGAACGTTTTTCACGTCCGAAATTAAGGATTTATTGAATTGAGGGAGGGAAAAATCAGTTTTTTTTGGGTGGCTGTCCACCACCGGGATCCTTATAACCCCTGTCTTTCTCCGATTTGGAGGGTTTGTCGAAAGGCGTCTCTGGGTTACGGGCATCCACATCGGACTTGAATATCCATTTTCCCTTCTTGAACTCGAAGGCATCAAAGCTGCCGTCGGGGCCATAATATACGGGCTGGCCGTTAAGCGATGGGTCAGGGGGAGCAAGGTGGCTGAATACGATCATGCCGCTTTTGTCGTCGTAACGCAGCGACATGCTGGTTTGTGCTGAGAACTCGAACACGATACGCTTGGCGGTCTTTTTTCCGGCTTCGAAAACGGTTTCCCCGAACTTGGGGAAACCACGTGAGTCGAACACCAGCACGTCAATGATCTTTTTGGTGCTAAGCCTGTCATTGCCGTCCCAGGCCAGAAGGGTATAATAGGTTTTCTTCTTGTGTTTGTTTACGATGATCTTGTAATACAACATGCCGTACCAGCGGGTATGGTCGGAGCTGTAGTTGTCGGGGTTCTTGTTCTCCGCCGACTTGTCCGTAAGCCGGTACAACTGGTAGCTCTTGCTCTTTTCATTATAGGCTTGCAGGAAACCGAAGTACTGGTGAGTACCATCCTTCATGGGCACGTTCCAGTTGTATAACCTGAACTTTTTGTCCGGCGAAGTAAGGCGGCCGATCTCTTTTAAGGAGTCAAAAGGAAAATCGAACGAACTTTTTTCAGAAAGCGCCTTTTCAAGAGTAAGGATGAAAGTGGAATTGATCTTTAATTTATCGGCGTCGTCCTTGGCGCGGTACAGCCTTGTTTGCAATAGCTGAAGACTGTCCTGGTATAAGCCAAGGTTCTTGTTCTCCTGCGCTTTTGGCGCGAGAGGGAATATCAACAGAAGAACCGGGACTATCATTCTCATTTAACGAGAAAATGCTGATAATATTACTCCTAACTCCAAACTCCCTGCCAGGCTACAAACCTCGAACTCCTTACTCCCAACTATTTGTAGTTTTGCAAAGATAGGCAATGGAAATTGACAAGAACATACAGGCCTTTACAATACTCGGCGAAAAGCTAAGGCTCTTTGCCGAAGACAAGCTCGGCGGCAGGGAAGGGGAGACACTGAAAGAGAAGATCATCCTGTCAAAGCATAAGAACGGCTGGTTTACGGAAGAGAACGTGATGAATGCCCTCTCGGTGTGGGCTGATCTGCTTTCAGAGAAAAAGCTGGCCGCCTGGCTCTCTCACTACCCACTACCCACTACTCAATACCCCAAAAATGTAGGGATCATAATGGCGGGCAATATACCACTCGTTGGTTTCCATGACCTGCTCTGTGTTCTTATTTCGGGTCACAAGGCGGTTGTTAAACTTTCTTCGGAGGACAATGTGCTTATTCCGGCACTGGTCGAAATGTTGGAGCCCTCCCTGAAAGAGAGAGTTGTTTTCAAAGAAGGCACTATTGGTGATATCGACGCGGTGATCGCCACAGGCAGTGACAATACTTCGCGCTACTTTGAATATTACTTTGGAAAATATCCTCACATTATCCGTAAGAACCGTACTTCAGTGGCAGTGCTTGATGGTAATGAGACCGAAGATCAGTTAAAGGGTTTGGCCCATGATATCTTCACTTATTTCGGCCTTGGCTGCAGGAATGTTTCCAAAGTGTTTATTCCTCCCGGTTACGATCTTGACAAGATATTCGGCGCTGTGTTTCCTTTTCGCGGGGTGCTCGATAATAAAAAATACGGTAACAATTACGAGTACAACAAGACCGTTTTCCTTATGAAGAGATCCGAGCTGCTGGAGAATGGCTTTATGCTTTTGAAGGAAGATGCTTCGTTGTTCTCGCCGGTGGCGATGTTGTATTATGAGTATTATGAAAGCGTGGATACCCTGAAAGAAAAGCTCGGGGCAATTAAAGATAATATCCAGTGCGTAGTAACGGCAAAGAAAGGCTTTTCGGGGGCTGTTGGTTTTGGCGAAGCGCAATGCCCGGGACTGTCCGATTATGCCGACGGAGTTGATACGATGAAATTCCTCACTGGTCTAAATTAGGAATTGAAATTTTCATTCTTGAAAATTTTGCCTTATCTTCCCATCGTTTTTTATTGCCCTGAACCAAAAAACGCTCCCGCATGGGTATTTCTACATTAAGAAACCTCGCACTCACACTCACCCTGACACTAGGCGCATTTGCGGCCAACGCTCAGGTCTTCTGGACCGAGACCTTCGGCAACAGCGGTGTTAATTGCGCCGGACAGCTTACTTCTGCCAACGGTTTTGTTTCCGCCAATGGTACCTGGACGATGACCAATACCGGTACCAATAACGCGAAGGCAAATACCTGGTACATCAGTTCTACGGAGGCGGGTATGGGAGCAGGTAATTGCGGCGATGGATGTCTCAATACCTCGAGCCTTACCAATCGTTCACTGCACCTGGGTAATATTTCCACTTCTACTTCGGCCATTTTCTTTTGTCCTACCGGCGACTGCGGCGCTGCTTACGATGCTTCTACCAATGCAGAGATCACCGACAAGCGCGCTGAATCGCCCACGATCAATTGCAGCGGCAAATCGACCATTACTCTTGGCTTCAACTATATGGAGAACGGGCAGAACACGCTCGACGATGCAACGGTTTATTATTTCGATGGAAGCAGCTGGGCTCTCCTCGTGAACACACCCAAGAGCAATAACTCCGGCTGCCTTGGGCAGGGGAGATGGACCGCTTATACTTTTGCTTTGCCCGCAAGCGCAAATAATAACGCCAACGTGAAGATCGGTTTTCGATGGGTGAACAACGGTGATGGCCTTGGGTCGGACCCTTCATTTGCTGTTGATGATATTACGCTTAGCACACCGGCCGCTGCTCCGCAAGCCAATTTTACCGCCAGCAAGACCAGCCTTTGTGTTGGCGATTGCATCAACTTTACTGACCTCAGTACCAACTCGCCCACTACCTGGAGCTGGACCTTCCAGGGAGGAACACCAGGTACTTCTATCGCTCAAAACCCTACCAACGTTTGTTATAACACCGCAGGAACTTACAGCGTCACCCTTACGGCAACTAATACCAATGGCTCAAGTACTACCAGCAAGACCACGTATATCATTGTTAACTCTTCGGCGAACCTTACCGCCGGAAGTACCAACGCTACCTGCGGAAATAATAACGGCACCGCTTCGGTAACAGCCACTGCCGGCAATACGCCCTATACTTATTTGTGGAGCAATGGTCAGGCAACCGCAACCGCAACAGGCTTGAGTGCCGGTACGTACACTGTAACGGTAACCACCACTAATGGCTGTACGAAGACAACTACGGTTTCGGTGAGCTCTACCGGAAGTCCCAATGTCAGTCTTACGTCGAGCACGAACATCTTATGTAACGGTGCTGCAACAGGCAGCGCTGCTATGAGCGCGAGTGCCGGAACTACGCCTTATACTTATTCATGGAACACAGGGCAAACTACGTTTAACGCTACCGGTTTGAGCGCGGGAACGTATACGCTTATTGTGGCCGGCTCCAACGGTTGTACGAAGTCGCAAACGGTGAACATAACACAACCCGGTGCCATTAACCTTGGTACGAGCGCCAATCCCACCAATTGCGGATCTTCCACGGGAAGCGCCACAGCAACCTCATCAGGAGGTACGGGCTCCATTTCTTATTCCTGGTCACCAGGCGGCGCAACCACCGCCACCATCACCAACCTTTCGGCAGGCACTTATACCGTAACCGCGCAGGATGGTAATGGCTGTACGAAAACAGCCATCGCTTCGGTGAACAGCAGTACAGGGCCCACTCTTACGCTTACCACCTCCGGTAATGTGCTTTGTAACGGAGGAAGTACCGGCAGCGCCAACATGTCGTCAAGCAGCGGAACATCGCCTTATACTTATTCATGGAGCAACGGACAAACATCAGCAACAGCAACAGGCCTGAGCGCCGGTACTTATACGCTCACAGTTCAGGACGCTAACGGTTGTCAAAGCACGAAGACAGTAAGCATAACCCAGCCGACCCAGTTGGCAGCGGCAGTGGGCAGCAGCAGTACGATCTGTAGTGGTAATACCGGAACCACAAGCGTAACAGCAAGTGGCGGAACGGGGACTTTTACCTATAGCTGGAATCCTGGCGGGCAAACAACAGCTACAGCAACAGGATTGGGCGCAGGCTCGTATACGATCACTGTAACAGACAATAATGGCTGCACAAAGACTGCGAACGTATCGGTAACAAGCGCCGGTTCTATGACCGTGAACCTTACCTCCAGTACCAACCCGGTCTGCAATGGTCAAAGCACCGGTATCGCTGCAATGAGTGCCGCTACTGGAACAGCGCCATATACTTATTCCTGGTCAGGTGGTGGTGGAACAAATGCTTCTGCTACGGGTTTGTCGGCCGGCACCTATACCATTACGGTAACAGATGCTAACGGATGTCAGAATACCCAAACAGTATCGATAACACAGCCTTCAGCTATAACTGCTACTGCTGCTGCCACTGCCGCTAACTGCGGCCAAACCGACGGAAGCGCCTCTGTTACCGCTTCGGGCGGTACAGGAACACTCACCTATGCCTGGTCGAACGGAGGAACCACTTCTTCGATCACTGGCCTTAGTGCCGGTAACTATACACTTACCCTTACTGATGGCAATGGCTGCACAAGTACTGCACAGGCCAGCGTAGGCCAGAACGGAGGGCCTACCGCCAATGCCGGAAGCAGCGTTACTATTACGCTTGGCGCAAGCACCATACTGAATGGAAATGGAGGAGGAACTTATACATGGACACCCTCTACCGGATTAAGCTGCACCAATTGCCAAAATCCCATTGCCACCCCTTCGGTAACGACAACCTATACGCTCATTGTTACCGACGTTAATGGATGCACAGATGCTGACACGGTAACGGTGATCGTTGATATTCCCTGTAACAGCGGAGAGCTCTATATACCTAATGCTTTCTCACCTAACGCCGACCTGCACAACGACCTCTTTGTTATCAGCGGTGGTTGTATAAAAGTGTACGACCTCAAGATATATGACCGCTGGGGAGAAAAGGTTTTCGAAAGCGACGATATCACGAAGAGCTGGGACGGTACTTTCCATGGAAAGGCTTTTACTTCGGCGGTGTTCGTGTATCACCTTAACATCGTTAAGATGGACGATACAATAGTGGAGAAGAAGGGGAATGTGACCCTGATAAAGTGATACCTATTCTTCATAGGCCCCCAGGTCGGGAGGACTGCTCCTGGGTTTATTATCGACATCAAAAGGGAACAATGCTCCAATGGCAGTGCTTCCTTTGTTCTCTCCGGCCGATCCTGATTTTATCTTGAAGAAGTTCACATCGATATCGAGGAACATGGGGTCCTGGTTAAGTATCACGCTTTTGTAATGGTTAAGATTACCGGTGCCAAGCGTGGTTCTCAGTAAACAATTTTCGAATTTGAAGTTGAACTTTCCTGAAGTGGAATTAGAATCAAGCGCTATCTCGTCGTTGATGTCCCCATACACAATACAGTTCCCAAAATAAGCGCTGTCGAGATCGCGGATGTGGGTCACGTTGTTGATGTCCTTGTAATAATTGTTAAGCAAAAGTTGCGGAGTCTGCCGGTTCACAGTTCCTTCATCCCAGTAATTGGCAAAGGTGCAGTGGTTGAACACGTATTTGCCTCCGATGCTCAGCGCCGCGGTGTATTCGCCGCAATTGCCGATCACACAGTTGTGTGCCCTTATGTAAGTACCCTGTCCGTAAAGCCCCGCAATTGACATGGTCTTGATGTGGGTGTTGCTCATCAATAGAGTGGGGTTGGGTGAGTTTCCAAGGGTATCAGCCCGTATTCCTATCGTGCCGTTCTTGATAATGGCCCAGTCGATGACGTTGTTCTTGCTTCCCTGGCTCAGCCAGATGTATCCCCATTGTCCGGGATAATCCTGGTATTCTTTTTCCAGGCGGTCGCCTTGTATCGTTACACGGCTGGCATGCGAACCGTTAATTTTGAGCGTGCCGTCCTTGTAAACCCACAGCACTGCCTTATTGTGCAAATGCACCCGTGTTCCGGGCAACATGGTAAGCGTGCAGGCCGAGTCCACCACCGCGTAGCCGTAAATGACATGCGGCTTGTCATTGGTCCATGTGTCATTGCACTTAAGGATCGAATAACCTACCGCCGAACCATCGGTAAATACAATGTACTTATCCGGCACATGGTAGTAAGCGTCCTGTCCCCAGGCTTCCAGCTTTACGTCCTGCACATTGCCATTCACCTCGAACACGATGGAGTCGCGGATAACGAGCGGGTTGTTCTGGTTGGTGGGGTCCACGGTGACTTCAACGAACACATAAATGCTGTCCTTTTTGGGAATGATGAGGTTACCGGTAGAGATCATGGAAACTCCGTCAACATTCATACGGAAGTAGGAGGTAGCACCGCCCGCCAGCTTAAGGGAACTGATCTTGATGGGCTTGTTGTGACGGTTATAGATACGGAACTGCCTGGTAGAGGAGCCCACGGTGGTAAAAACGGTATCAAATAGTATCGAATCAGCTGAGAATTCCAGCTTGGCAGAACCATCGCTGATTATGTTCTCCTCCTTCCTGCATGAAAAGAGATAGCAGAGAAGCAGCGTAAAAACAATGATTTTGAGGGGTTTGAGCATGCGATGGGCAAAGATAGCCATTCCCCTAAAAACGCCGGGAAGGCCCCCTTTATTTTATTTAAAGCCCTATTGCAGATAATGAACAAAGCATTATCTTTGCTGTCCTTAAAATTTTAAAGCTCAGAAAATGAAAAAAGGAATTCACCCCGAAAATTACCGCTTCGTAGTATTCAAGGATATGTCGAATGATTATTCTTTTATGACCAAATCGACCGCTGATACGAAGGAGACCATTAAATGGGAAGACGGGAAAGAATATCCCCTGGTGAAGCTTGACATTTCCAATATGTCGCACCCCTTCTATACCGGCAAGATCAAGCTGGTAGATACCGCAGGCCGCGTTGACAAGTTCCGTACTCGTTACGCGAAGAAGGAAGCCAAGTAGTTCCCTGTGAATAAGTTTAGCGGGGGCAATTGATTTAAATTTCTATTTTTGCCCAAAAGCAACACGGAATGAGTTTCCAGATCGAGAAGAATGATAAGTACACCCTCATCAGGTCAAAGATCGAAAAGCTCGACAGCAATGTCGCGCCCGCTTTGAAATCGGAGCTTGTTGTGCTCAATAACGATGGGGTGCGTAACATGATCATCGACCTCAGTGAAACCCGTTATTGTGATTCTTCCGGCCTCAGCGCCATCCTCGTCGCCAACCGCCTCTGCAAGAACAGCAATGGTGCTTTTGTCCTTACCGGTCTGCAAGAGCCCGTTAAGAAGCTGATCTCTATTTCCCAGCTCGATACCATCCTTAGCATCACCCAGAACCTGGCTGAGGCAGTGAACACCATCGGTATGGCCGGGGTGGACAAAAATGCCTGATCACAACCGCCCTGCCTTTGAGCTGACCATCCTTGGCTCCAGTTCCGCTACACCCACTTCCACACGCAATCCTACTTCGCAGTTCCTTACTATTTCCGATCGTTATATGCTGATCGATTGTGGTGAAGGAACGCAGATGCAACTGCGCCGCTACAAGATCAAGTTCCAACGCATCGACCATATCTTTATCAGCCACCTGCACGGCGACCATTACCTGGGCCTGCCAGGGCTGCTGGCAAGTATGCACCTGCTGGGCCGTACCAAGCCGCTTAACCTTTACGCGCCTCCCGAGTTACAGGAGATACTGGAGGTACAGCACAAACACTCGGAGACCTTCCTCCAGTTTCCCATTAAGTTCCATGCGCTGTCATTCGATAAAGGCCGCCTGTTATTTGAAGACGAAAGACTCCGGGTCGATAGCATCGTGCTCAACCATCGCATCCCCTGCTGCGGATTTTTGTTCAGGGAAAAAGAGATGCCAAGAAAAATAAAGGCCGAGGCGCTGAAGAAATATAATATCCCGCTCAAAAACATTAACGGCATTAAAGAAGGAAATGATTTTAAGACAGGAGATGGTACGGTTATACCGAATGCGGAGATAACACTCGACCCGCCGGACCCAAGAAGCTATGCTTATTGTTCGGATACGATATACGATGAGTCGCTGATCGAAAAACTGCGGGGTGCCGACCTGCTGTACCACGAAGCCACTTTTATGAATGACATGAAGGAACGGGCGAAAGAAACTTATCACTCCACCGCTTCACAGGCTGGCACCATCGCCAAGCGTTCAAAGGTAAAGAAGCTCATCATCGGGCATTTCTCGGCGCGCTATAATGACCTCGACGGACTTCTGTCCGAGGCGAGAACTGTTTTTAAGGATACCGAACTTGCACTGGAAGGCGAGCGCTTCAGTCCCTGAGCCGGGTTTGTTGGTAAATTTCAGCCAAAATTATTTGGCGCTAAAAGGATTCTTGTTACTTTTGGTATCTATTTAGAACTATTCTAAATAATTTTTGTGAAAAAGATCAGGATACTTATAGCAGATTCAGGTTACCTCTCGAGGAAGGGCTTATCGGCGCTTCTTTCGGAGAATACATCCTGGAACCTGGTAGGGGAGGCCGAGAACAGCGAGCAGCTTTTTGAGAAAGTGCGTTTGTTCCGTCCCAACCTGGTGATCCTCGACTATTCCACCAGCGCGTTCAGCGTTGAGAACATCGCGAAGCTCCTCAAGAAACATTCTTCAGTAAAAGTATTGGCGATCACTCCTGAGCTCAGCAAAGCGATCCTTACCAGGGCTTTTAGCCTCGGTGTGGCCAGTTATCTTATGAAAGACTGCAGCCGTGAGGAGATCCACGAAGCGATAGAGAAGACCGTATCGGGCGATAAGTTCGTTTGCGGAAAGGTGTTGGATAAACTGATGAGCGATGACCGCGAAGGCGGCAGCGTACCTTCGGCGGTTTCCTGCGAAGGCTTGAACATCACCGCGCGTGAAATGGAGATCATCCGCCTGATAGCGGAAGGCTGTTCAAATAAAGAAGTTGCTGATAAGCTGTTCCTGAGCACACATACGGTGACCACGCACAGGAAGAACATCATGAATAAACTGGGAGTGAACAATACCGCGGGCCTGGTGCTTTTCGCGGTGAGGGAAAATCTTCTGAACCCGAATAAATTCCTCTTCTCTTAGTTCTTTTTCTTTTCTGCTCCTTCCATCTCCACTTTCTTGCTCATTACTGCCGCTGCTTCAGAGAAGATAACCTCGATCGTTTCTTTGCCTTTTTCCATTTCCACCTCGTAGGTGATCAGTCCGCTGGCATCGATCCTGCAGGCTTCTTCGAACTTATAGCCCGCAAATAATTTGGGGATGGTGTCGTTGATCTTTTTGGGGAGCGCGGATTGCTTGATACAAGTTTCCACTTCTTTGATATTACCTTCGGCGGTGAGAAGCACCGAGGTCTGCGCTTTCTTGGCATCCTTGAAATTCGCTTCGTAACAGTCGCCTTCCTTTTCCCATTTTACCTTCTTCATTTTAGGGAAGAAAATATTGAACTTGTTCATCACAGGTGCCGGAACCGCTTTGGGATCTACTTTCTGCGCGAAGGCAGGGATACAAAGGAGGAGTGCTGTGAGAAGTACAAGTGCTCTGCTTGAGCTTGTCGAACGGTGTTTCATAATGCTTTAGTTTATGATGTTAAAGGTAAGAAATAATTTCACGTACAATAAAAACACGCTCCTGCCGTTATTCTCAGCCGAAATTGCTTACTTTGTGTTGATGAAACACCGGGCCATCGTCCTGCTTCTTTTACTCCCTTTTTCTTCCCTGGCCCAAATGGGCGGCAATACCGCCTATAAGTTCCTGAACCTTCCTTTCTCAGCGCGTGTGGCCTCTATAGGAGGCACAGCGATAAGTATTTGCGATAACGACGTGAACCTGGCGGTGCTGAACCCCTCTTTGCTCAACCCCACCATGCATAATCATATCGGGATGAGCTATGTGAACTATTTCAGCGACATCAATTACGGGTATGCCACTTACGCCAGGAAGTTCGATAAGATAGGCACCTTTAGCGCGGGGGCTCAGTTCGTGAATTACGGCAAGTTCCTGATGACCGATAATACCGGCGCGGTAACGGGCGAGTTCAAGGCGGCCGACGAGGCATTCAATATTAGCTATGGCAGGCAGATCGATTCCATGTTCTCGGTGGGCGCTTCTATGAAGTTCGTTTACTCAGCGCTTGAATCTTATTATTCTTCGGGAATGGCCTTCGACGTGGCCGCTACCTACAACAACAGCGCGCGTTTTTTCTCCGCGGCACTGGTGCTGAAGAATATCGGCGGATTCCAGATCAAAAAATATACGACAGACAATAAAGAGCCATTTCCTTACGAGATCCAGTTCGGCATCTCTAAAAAACCAAAGCACATGCCTTTCCGTTTTACTTTTACCGGGCAGCACTTGCAGAAGTGGGACCTCACTTACGAAGACCCCAACAATCCCACGCCTACGGTGGACCCGCTTACCAACGAGCCCATCAAACAGAACAAGGCTAAGATATTCGGCGATAAGCTGATGCGTCACGTGGTGGTAGGAGGAGAGCTGTTGCTTACCAAGAACTTCAATCTGCGTATCGGCTACAATTACATGCGCCGTAAAGACCTGGCAGTAGATACGCGCAAAGGTACAGTAGGTTTTTGCTGGGGCTTCGGCTTCCGCATCTACAAGTTCCATCTCAGCTATGGCCGCGCCGCTTATCACCTCGCGGGGCCTTCTAACCACTTCACGCTTGGCCTGAGCCTCGCCGATTTCTATTCAAAGAAGTGAAGATCACCATTGCCATTGACGGTTATTCTTCCTGCGGCAAGAGCACGCTGGCCAAAACGCTGGCTTCGCGCTTAGGATACGCTTATGTTGACTCCGGCGCTATGTACAGGGCGGTAACGCTTTACTGCATGCGCAATGGACTGATAAAGAACGGGAAGTTCGATACAGCCAAGGTCATCGCTGTGCTGGATGATATTCATTTGACCTTTGTATACAATCCGGCTACCAAAGCTTCGGATACGTATTTGAACGGTGAGAATGTGGAGAAGCCTATCCGCCAGATGGATGTTTCGGAGCAGGTGAGCAAGATCGCCGTGGTGAAAGAAGTACGTGACAAGATGTTTCGTATACAACGCAAACTGGGCAAAGACAAAGGGGTGGTGATGGACGGCCGCGATATAGGCACGCACATCTTTCCGCACGCCGAGCTCAAGATATTTATGACGGCCGATACCAACGTGCGTACGCAACGCCGCCTCGATGAGTTGAGCGCCAAAGGATACACTGTTAGCTTCGATGAGGTGAAAAAGAACCTCGAAGAGCGTGACTACGAAGATTCGCATCGTAAGGAGAGTCCCTTACGAAAGGCTGATGATGCCGTGGTGCTCGATAATACCGAATTAGATAAGGAGGAACAGCTTGAGTTCGTCCTGAGGCTCGCTAAGCAGCTGAGCGCGTAACTTCTTCCAGCACTTCCTCTATGCTTTTGGTGCCGCTGTAGAACGACAGCAGTTTTTGCAATACACGATCCACAACCGAATCGGGGCAGGAGGCACCGCTGGTGAGGATGATGTCGGCCGGTGATTTTGTTGGCAGGTAATTATCGCTGCTGAGATGTTGTTGAGTATGATAATTGAAGTGCCTGATACTTTTTGCTGAAACGATCTCATCGGCGGAAGAGATGAAATAGGTGGGAAGCTTCTTCTCACAAAGTTCTACGATATGCGAAGTGTTGGAGCTGTTGTAGCCGCCCACTACTACAGCAAGGTCGGCGGGCTGCTCAAGCAAACCATATGTTGCCTGCTGGTTCTCGTTGGTGGCGTAGCACAGCGTATCACGGGTGTCGGCAAAATGTTCTTTTAATTTTTCCTTTCCGTATTTCTGAATGATGAGGCTTTTCAGGAAATCGGAGATCTCCTGCGTTTCACTGGCCAGCATGGTGGTTTGGTTGATCACACCGAAGCGCTGCAGGTCTTTCTCAGGGTTGAAGCCTTCGGAGCAGCGGCCTTCGAACTTTTTTTCGAACTCTTCACGGCCTATCTCTCCCAGGATATATTTGCCCAATGTGCGCGCTTCGCCAATGTCCTTGATGATGATGGAAGGCGCGTTCTGCTCACTCCTCGAAAAAGTAGCGCGGGTCTCTTCGTGATTGTACTTCCCGTGGATGATCACCGCGTAAGATCCTTTCCCAAGATTTTCTGATTTCTTCCATACCCTTTCCACGAAAGGACAGGTGGTATCGTACTTGCGCAGCTGGATGCCGCGCTTGAGCAATTGTTCTTCGATCTTAAGTGTAGTGCCGAAAGCGGGGATGATCACAATATCATCGGAGCCCAGCTCTTCGAAAGGGATGAGCTGTTTTTCGGAGGTGTCCATCAGGAACTTCACCCCGCGGCTTACAAGGTCGCCGTTCACTTCGGGGTTGTGTATCATCTGGCTAAGGAGGAAGACCCTTTTGCCGGGATTTTCTTCTACAGCGCGGAAAGAGATCTCGATGGCATTTTCCACACCGTAACAAAAGCCGAAATGCCTTGCGATGTAAAAGCGTACAGGACCGAAGTCGAGGAGGGTAGGGCTGAAATCGTTCTTGCGGGGATCCTGCGTCTTACGCAGGTTCTTGATCCTGGAAATGACAGGGCTTTTGTAGAACTCGGGTATGACGAAAGCCTTCACGCTGTAAAGATACTATTTGTTCTGTGCCGCCAGGGTCTGCAGTTGCTGCAGGTAGGCCTCATCTACCGGATTTCCCTTTGCTTTTGCAGTAAGCGCGTCCTGCAACGCGGCTTGTATATTGCCCAGGCCTTTCCAGGCCAGCGAGCGGTTCATATAAGTATTGGTGGCGGCAGGGTTCAGGCGAAGCGATTCGTCAAAATCTTTGATCGCCTCCTGGAACCTGCCCATCATGCTGAGCACAATGCCGCGGTTGCCGTAGCCTTCAGGAAGTCCAGGCTTTAGCTCAAGCACCTTGTTCATGTCGTCAAGTGAGTTTTGTAATTTCCCAAGGTTGCCATACACCTGCGCACGGGCATAATAAGCATCGGGATTGGCAGCGTTCATTGTGATCACCTTGCTGAGGTCAGCAAGCGCATCTTCGTTACGGCCCATCTTCAAAAGCACCTTTCCCCGGAACAGGTAGTTGTTCTCGTCGTTGGGAAAATAAGTGACAGCCATGTTGAAAGCTTCCACTGCTTTGTCGTTTTCGCCCAGTAACTCGTGGGTAAGTGCCTTGTTCTTGTATCCGCTGGGGAAACGGGGCTTGAGCTCTACCGTTCTTGTGAAGTTCTTCGATGCTTCTTCAAAATAGAACTTAGGATCCTTGCCTTTACCGGCGGTGCTGTTGTTTGCCTTATTTAGTTTTTCCTCATCGATATAGGCTACCCCCAGGTTATTATAAATGATGGCGGCAGGATGTGTTTGAAGATCGTGGCTGTACAACGTAATGCTGTCCTTCCATAACCTGCTCCGGTTGAAGGAGAGGATGCAAAGAACACCAAGAACGACAAACCCTGCGCCATGAATAGTCTTTGTATTGGCCGCGTTCTTTTCAGACCACTTCCAGAAGTAATGACCAACGATAAAGAAGAGACCTATGGAAGACAGATAAGTATAGCGGTCGGCCATCACAGCGTCGCCAACAGGGATGAGCTGCAATACCAGCAATATGGTGAGCAGGAAAAAGGCCATGCCGAACAATACTTCTTTGGCCCGCCTGAAGTATTTCCATATCACGAAGCCGACCGCCGCCAGGATCAAAGGGGCCATGTACACCCAATTGGTGTTGATCTTGTCGTTTGTTTCAGGATAAGGATAGAAGCAGGAAAGGTCGATGGGCAAAAGTGTTTTATAGAAATAGTTGACAAGGCCATAGCAGGAGAACAGGATGCGCTGCCAGGGTTTGAAATAAGCGTAATCCTGCACAGCGCCCGACTTCTCCTGGATCTTATAGGCAAGGAATCCGAAAATGAGCGCCATTACAAAGAAAGGAACCTTCTCTATTATCGTTTTACGGTTGAGCTTGCGGCCTATCAGGTAATCGGCCAAAAAGAAAGTAACGGGTAAGATCACAGCTTGTGCTTTGGATAGGAGGGAAAAAACGAAGCAAAGCATCGCCAGCACATAATATTTCTTTGAGCTGCCTTCCTGTTTGACGTGGGCCAGGTAGAACCAAAGCGAGAGCAGGAACCAGAGAGTGTAGAGCACGTCCTTACGCGCCGATACCCAGGCTACCGATTCAACATGCAGTGGATGTATTCCGAAAAGAATGGCCGTTATAAACGCTACGACCTGGTTCTTCGTAAGCTTCATGATGATGAAATACACCAGCAGGGTATTGATCACATGGAAGAGCAGGCTGAAGAAGTGAAAGGTACCGGCGCCTTTGCCAAAAAAACTGTATTCCAACAGGTAGCTCAGCATGGTTTGGGGCTGGTAATTGCCTACGAAGGCCTGGCTGAAAATGGCTTTTAAGTTTTCCCCGCTGAACGATTGCACCACAGGATTGCTTACCACATACTGGGGATCGTCTAAGTTGACGAAATCGTTGAAGAGGGTGGGGGAAAGGCTTACAAAAGTAATGAGGACAATAAGCGCGGGAAAGAGATACTTGCTTTGAGCGGGTCGCTTAGCGGAAGCGGGCTGTTTCTTCTGTTTTGCTTTTTGCACAGCTTACTCGCTGACGGGTACCTGAAGGTCGAGCTCCTTGCTTTCGCCGGGAACAACGCTTACCGTGAAGGGGAGATAACCCCATACCGGCTTGGCTACGTTTACGTCGAATCCTTTGGCATAGAGGTAATAATTGCCGTTCACCACCTTGTCGAACTGTACAAAGCCATAGCTGTCGGCGATCTTGAAGGAATCGTAAAGGGTGGTATCGGTGCCGGGGAACTGGGTAACATTTGACTTGATGAAGACCTTGGAACCGGGGATGAACCAGGTATGGTGCATCACCTGTGCCGTAACGGTCACATTTCCGCCCTGGATGCTGCCGGTAGGATGGTGTTTGTCCTTATCGCAGGCAGCGAAAGCAAGGAGAACCAGGGCTATGAGAGGGTAGTTTAAAGCCTTCATTGTGATAAAGGTACGTAAAAATTCCTGGAATATTGCGGGGGATTTGGAAAATTGGAATATTCGTTCATATCTTTGTCCCGGTTTGAAAACAAACACAAATAACAAATGCTGGTGGCTGCTCTCAGTTAAAGAGAACAGCTAAGCTATTTGTTATACACGAAATTGAGGCCTGCTGTTCACCCAGCGGGCCTTTTTATTTTATGCAAACGGAAACTAACATACGATACCAACTCATCAGCAGGCAGAAAAAACTGCTGGCCGATACTTTTACGCCCGTAGGCCTCTACCTGAAGCTGCGCGACAGATACCCCAACAGCCTGCTGCTCGAAAGCTCCGACTACCATGGCAGCGAGAACAGTCTTTCTTTTATCTGCTGTTGCCCTATTGCAGGCATTAAGGCTGAGAATGGTTTGCTGCAGCTGAGCTACCCTGACGGAAGCGTGGAAACAAACGCGCTGCAAAACAAAGGACTTGCCGATTCGCTTGGTGATTTCCTCAATAACTTTGAAGCAAATGATCTCCCGTTCTCCGGACTGTTCGGGTATACAGCCTACGATGCCGTTCGTTACTTCGAGAGCGTGGAGCTGAAACAAGGCGAACGCCGGATGCCCGATATGCAATATCATTTGTATGGCCTTGTCATCACCATCGATCATTTCAGGAGCGAAGCATACATTACCGAACAGCGTTATGAAGGGCAGGAGGGAAGTTGTTCCATTGAGGAGTTGGAGGCGCTGATCTCCAACCGTAACGTTCCCGCGTTCCGCTTTTCTGCTACAGGAAAGGAGGAGTCAACGGTAACGGATGAGCAGTTCAGGCAAATGGTGAAAAGGGGTAAGGCCGAGTGCAAAAGAGGTAATGTGTTCCAGGTGGTGCTTTCCAGGGAATTCAGCCAGCCTTTTAAAGGCGACGACTTTAATGTATATCGTGCCCTCCGCTCAGTGAACCCATCTCCCTATTTGTTCTATTTCGATTACAGTAATTTCAGGATATTCGGATCTTCCCCGGAAGCGCAGTTGGTGATAAAGAATGGTGAGGCAAGCATACATCCTATTGCGGGTACTTTCCGCAGGACGGGAGACGAGGCAAAGGACCTTGAGCTGGCGAACAAGCTGAGCGAAGACGAAAAAGAAAGGTCGGAACACGTGATGCTGGTAGACCTGGCGCGTAACGACCTTAGCAGGAACTGCAAGGACGTTAAAGTGGAGGTTTTCGCGGAGACACAATTTTACTCACATGTAATTCACCTGGTATCTAAAGTAACGGGTAGAGTGAATAGCCCCGGCCTTCAGGTCGAGGAAGGGATAAATGTATTTTCGGACACCTTTCCTGCCGGAACTCTGAGCGGGGCTCCCAAGCACCGTGCGATGCAGATCATCGCTGAATGCGAAGGCAATAACAGGGAGTATTATGGCGGTGCGATCGGCTTCATTGGGTTCAATGGTGACATTAACCAGGCCATCGTGATCCGTTCCTTCCTGAGCCGCGATAACCGCCTGTACTACCGTGCAGGAGCGGGCGTGGTGATCAACTCGGACGAGGAAGGGGAGTTGCAGGAAGTGAACAATAAACTGGCGGCTTTAAAAAAAGCGCTGCAACTTGCGCAGGAGCTATGAAGATACTGGTGCTCGATAATTACGATTCATTCACCTATAACCTGGTGCATTACCTGCAGAAGGCGGGTGGGCAGAATATTGAGGTGTTTCGTAACGATAAGATCGAATTAGAAAAAGTAAAAGCATACGATAAGATACTACTGTCACCAGGACCGGGCCTTCCATCAGAAGCCGGTATCCTTTGCGATCTTATCCGTGAATATGGCAGCAGCAAAAGTATTTTGGGTGTTTGTCTCGGGCAGCAAGCCATTGGTGAAGTGTTCGGAGGCAAGCTGCTGAATCTCGATAAGGTGTTTCATGGAGTTGCCACGGAGGTGGAAGTGCTAAAGGAAGACACGCTCTTTAAAAACATCCCTCAAAAGTTCAAGGCCGGAAGGTATCATTCATGGGTGGTTGACAAGCAGTACTTCCCTGC
Source organism: Bacteroidia bacterium (assembly GCA_025451785.1). Classification (GTDB taxonomy): domain Bacteria; phylum Bacteroidota; class Bacteroidia; order JANWJV01; family JANWJV01; genus JANWJV01. Next base: position 23,559 of record JANWJV010000119.1, read on the forward strand.
TGAGCTGGAGATAACCGTGCAGGACGCGCAAGGGCAGGTAATGGGTCTGCGGCATCGCAAGTTCGACCTGAAAGGGGTTCAGTTTCATCCCGAAAGCATTCTTACCGAACACGGACTGGAGATCATCTCGAACTGGATACGCTCATGAAAGAAGTGCTCAACACATTGTTTGCGCACCAGAGCCTATCCAAGGAAACAGCAAGAGAAGTACTGGTGAACATTGCCTCAGGGAAGTATAACCCTTCGCAGGTGGCTGCGTTTATGTCGGTGTACCTGATGCGGCCCATTACCGTGGAAGAACTTGGTGGTTTCAGGGAAGCGATGCTTAACCTGTGCAAGGAAACACGTTTCGATTCCGATGCAACGATCGATATCGTGGGAACGGGCGGTGATGGTAAGGATACTTTCAATATTTCTACGCTCGCTTGTTTTGTTGTTGCCGGTGCCGGCATAAAGGTGACAAAGCATGGTAATTATGGGGTTTCCTCGATAAGCGGTTCTTCCAACGTACTGGAAGCGATCGGGTATCAATTTACTGATGACAAAGAAGTATTGCAACGCCAGCTCGATCATGCGGGACTTTGCTTTATGCACGCCCCATTGTTCCACCCGGCCATGAAGAACGTAGCGCCTATACGCAAGGAGCTGGGTGTCCGCACATTCTTTAATATGCTCGGACCGCTTGTGAATCCCTGCTTTCCGAAATACCGATTGCTGGGGGTGTATCACCTGGAGATGGCCAGACTGTATAATTATCTTCTTCAGGAAACACCGGGAGAATACCTTATCGTTCATTCACTGGATGGCTATGACGAAGTATCGCTCACGTGTGACTTCAAAACACTTACAAAAGATAAAGAACGCTTACTGAGCCCATCAGCAATAGGAATGGAGAAGTATAAGGCAAGTTCGCTTTATGGGGGAGCCACCATCCAGGAAGCCGCAAAGCTCTTTATGAATGTGCTTGAAGGAAAGGGAACAGAGGCACAGAATGATGCTGTGGTGGTCAACGCGGGGTTTGCCATTCACTGCGTGAACAACAAAACAAGCATTAGAGAGTGTATAGGGCTGGCGAAAGAATCGCTCGCTTCCGGAAAAGCATTAAATGTTTACAAAAAACTTATTTCTAAATGAATATCCTTGAAAAAATAATCGCCCACAAAAAGAAAGAGATCAGTGAGCGAAGATCGATCTACCCGGCGAAGCTGCTGGAGAGGTCGATCTACTTCGGATCCGATTGTGTTTCGATGAAGAAATACCTGCTGCGTAAAGATAAGAGCGGCATCATTGCCGAGTTCAAGCGCCGGTCGCCTTCTAAAGGAGTGATCAACGCGCATGCTCCTGTAGAGCGTACCTCCATTGGCTATATGCAGGCGGGAGCCAGCGCTCTTTCGGTATTGACCGATACGGAGTTCTTTGGCGGGAAGAACGAGGACCTCACAGTGGCGAGGAAGTTCAATTATTGTCCGATCCTTCGTAAGGATTTTATCCTCGAAGAGTACCAGGTATTGGAGGCGCGTTCCATTGGCGCTGATGCTGTGCTGCTGCTGGCGAATGTGCTGGACAAGAAACAAGTGAAGAAGCTGGCGGGTTTCGCGAGGTCGCTGGGAATGGAGGTACTGATGGAAGTACGCGATGAGAAGGAGCTTGATTCGGTTTGCCCCGAAATTGACATGGTGGGTGTGAACAACCGTAACCTGGAAGATTTTAAGGTGGATGTGAAACAGAGCTTCCGCCTTGCAAAGAAGATCCCTAAAGGCATGGTGAAGATCTCCGAGAGCGGTTTGGATTCGGCAAAGACGATCCATGAGTTGAAGGCGGCCGGGTTCAACGGTTTTTTGATAGGAGAAACATTTATGAAACAAGGCCGGCCGGAAAGGGCTTGCGCCGAATTTATTCAAGCGATAGAACGGAGCTCTAAATGAAACTGAAGGTCTGCGGAATGAGAGAGCCTGATAATATCAGGGAGGTGGCGAAACTTCTTCCTGACTTTATGGGCTTTATATTTTACAACGGATCGAAGCGCTATGTGGGAGAAAGGTTCGAGATGCCTGAGTTGCCTTCTTCTATTGTGAAGGTGGGCGTGTTTGTGAATGAGGCGGAGAGTAAGGTACTGGAGGTAGTAGAACGATACGAGCTTGACATGCTGCAGTTGCATGGGGAAGAGAGCCCGGAGCTTTGTGAGCGCCTGGCGAAGAAAGTAAAAGTGATGAAAGCATTTGGAGTGGAGGAGAGCTTCGATTTCAGTGCCACTGCTGATTATTCATCCTGCAGTTTCTTTCTGTTTGATACGGCATCGAAACAATACGGCGGGACAGGGAAGAG
>JANWJV010000120.1 GCA_025451785.1 Bacteroidia bacterium
ACCTGCGCAAACTTCAAAAGGCATTGGCGGAAGAGATCACCACCCGTGTTCATTCTGCGGAAGCACTGAAACGCGCGATCGAGACCTCTGATATTTTATTCGGTTCTTCTTTCGATGAGTTCAAAAAGCTCAGCGCCGAAGAGATAGAAGGGGCCTTTGATGAAGATGTGACCTTCAGCGTTGACAAAAACCTTTTTTCTCAAGGCATCGATCCCGTGGCATTGCTCGGTGAAAAGGCGGCGGTGTTCCCCTCCAAAGGCGAAGCCCGTAAAACCATTCAGGGCAACGGCGTTAGTGTGAACAAGCAAAAGATCGGCCTGGAGAACAAGATCGGCACGACGGAGCTTTTGTTCGGGCAGTATCTTCTCGTTCAAAAAGGGAAGAAGAATTATTTTTTGATAAAGGCCCTGTAGGTTTGGGCTAAAGCCCTTTCGTATTGTATTTCAATTGCCCCGGCCTTAAGGCCGGGGCTTTAGCCCAAATTTAAATAGGCCAGCCTTTAGCCTTCTCAGTCACTATCTCTCCAAAGCTCCTCTCCTCTATCTTGCTCTCTAACCAGGAGATCAGGTCGAACAGCTCCAGTACCCTGCGCTCGTAGGGATCTTTGATCAGCTTTTCAATGTCCTGCTTTAACTCGGCAAAGGCCTCTATCACTTCCCTGCGATTATTGGTGGCAGGCATTTTTTTGCGGATGAAATGCAGGATCGCGCGCTCGATACCGTGCAGGCTCTTGCTCTTATATAAGAAGCGGTAGGTGGAACGCACCGCGTATTCCAGCAGGTCCTGGTTGCCAAGCTCGTAATGGATGATCAGGTTGAGGATCCGCGAAAAACTTTGCATGTCGCTGCGCAGCTCCATGCTGCGCTCATTGAGGAGTTTGTTAAGGTAGCGGTTGGCCTGCGAATATTCCCCCGCGCCGAAATACACATTGGAGATATAGAAGTACAGCTCTGTAGTGTATTTCTTATACATCAGCACATTGTCGCCGGCGTAATAGGCCTCGAACTCTTTTGAGAACTGAATGCCTTTCTCAAACTGCCCCGTTTCAATATACACCAGCAATTGATACACATTGCAGCTGTGAATGATCCTGGCGCTAAGCCCCTCCGATTTCGATGCCATGCCCCGTAATTTCTGGATGGTCTCCATCACTTCGCCGTAACGTTTCACACTGCGCTGGCAAACAATGAGGTTGTTCAACGCGTTGGCAAGGTCCTTGGGTTTCTCCGCCACGCGGTGCGGATGCTGCTCGGCCAGCTCCACTACGGCTTTGGCATTCACATAGGCATCTTCCATCTTATCTATCATAAAAAAATAGGTGCAATGCGCCGTATAATAACTGTACTTGGCGAAATAGCTTAACGCGCGGTCGGCGCTTTTAAAGATAGGCCGGCCCATAATGCGGCGATAGCCTTCAATATCCTCGGACGTACGCGCGAAACCGCGTTTGTTCACCTTATCGAACATACAAAGCGTATTGTACTCGTACTCCGCCAGGTTCTTGCATTGATCGAAAAGGATATTGAGCTTGCTAATGATGCGCGCATAGTCCTTTTCGCTGCTTCCCATATACGAACGGGCCTTCACCAGCTCCATCTCCCAGTTCAGGATCTCGATGGAATACAATTGCTTCTCGTATTTCTCGGCCATGGCTCCCGCTTTACGGATGAGCTTTAAGCATTGAGCGTATAATCCGCGCTCATACAGGATGCGGATGTTGTGCAGCTGTTGTTTCAGTTCGATCTCGATGCTGGAGGAAGAAGAATAAGCCCTGAGGCTTTTAAGGATGAGCTCGTAAAGGTATTGCTTGGTGAAGCTCAGCTGTTTGATGAACTTCTCTCCTTCGAACTTCCGTTTGATGCGTGCCTCATCATATTTATACTGCCCGTCCAGGGCTTCGAAAAGCCGCATGTATGTGTTCTTCTCGCCCTTCACATGCTGCTGCGCGTATTTCTTGAAATAGCCCTTTTCGGTACGGCTCAAGGACCTGATAAGCACAAAAAGATCGTCCGAAGGATGCTTCATTGAATACTATGTTATGACTAATACTTAATGTACATAATTATGCGAATTTAAGCTATTTTATGTCTTTTTGAAACCTATCTTAAAAAAAAGAATGTTTTGCCCCGCTGAAGCGGTTGGAGGACATTTGTTCCATCAAAACCAAACAAGCAAAACAATAATCATTAAACATTAATCAATAATCATTTTTAAAAACCCAGCAACATGAAAAAGACAATTACCACCATCGCCATCCTCATCGCAACCATCACCGGTAACGCGCAAAACTGTTCTCTTTGGATCGACAACTGGGCTGACGCCTCCTGTCCTTCTTCCTGCGACGGCTCAGCCGACGCCATGGCCGCCATCATGAGCGGCGATGTTCCCCTCAGCGTTACCTGGCAGCCCGGCAACATGACCGGCTGGAGCCAGGTAGGCCTTTGCGGAGGAACAACCTATACCCTTACCCTTGTTACTAAGAAAGGCTGCACCGATGTGATCCAGCATACAGTTGCTCCCAACGCTTTCAGCATCAGCATGAGCAAAGTAGATCCGAGCTGCGGCTCTTGCCCTAACGGCAGCGCTACCGCTAACGTAAGCGGCGGAACACCCGGTTACAACTATTCATGGTCACCTTCCGGACAGGTAGGCAAAACCGCTACCGGACTTACCGCAGGCGTTTATACTGTATATGTTACCGACGCTAACAGCTGCGCCGCAACACCTCAAACAGTTACACTCGGTACCACCACTTCACTGAACGAAAGCGCGATGGTGAGCAACCTCAAGGTATATCCTAACCCCGCTTCATCGCAGGTAACAGTTGAGCTTCAGAACAACAACACTACTCCCGTTAGCATCGTGCTTACCAACGTGCTTGGCGAAGAAGTATATACCGAAGCTGTTGCCGCGGGCGCATTCCGCTCTACTATTAACACCGCTTCACTGCCCGCGGGCATTTATTTTATGAACGTTCGCACCGCAGGCGGAACGCTCGTTGAGAAGATCGTTAAGTATTAATTTTTAATTCCATCGCTTTCATATCCCAGCCATGAAACGCATCACATCTCTTTATCTTATTCTCTGCAGCCTTCCCGCACTCGCGGGAAGCTCGCAGGGCAACGACCTCGCTAAAGCTCAGCAGTTTGTGCAACAAGCACAGGCCGGCTTCGTGGAAAACAAAGGCCAGTTCGCTGATGTGAATGGAAAGCCGGCAGATGCCGTGCTCTTCAAATCATTCGCGAACAAGGCCGAAATATACCTTACTACAGAGGGTCTTCAGTACATCTTCACTAAAAAGGAAGAGGAAGAAGGCGAAGAAGAAGTGGAGTTCGCTCCCTGGGACCGTGCCGGCAAGAAGAAAAAGGCGGAAGAGATAGAATGGTGCCGTGTAGAGATGATGCTCGAAGGAGCTTCCATTAAAAAAGAGAACATCACAGCGAGTGAAGCTTCTGGTCAAGGCCTCCTCAACTATTATTACGCGCATTGTCCGCAGGGAATTCTCGGCGTTCAAACGTTTGGCAAGCTTACCATTAAGGAAGTGTACAAAGGCATCGACTGGGTGCTGTACACCGACGACCAGAACCGTATCAAATATGACTTCATCGTTCATCCCGGTGCCGACGCGAACCTTATCGCGCTGCGCTACAAAGGACCGGTGAACGTTCGCAGCAATCAAAACAGGGACCAGCTCACCATCCGGACTTCGCTGGGAGACGTCAGGGAAGGAGAGCTGGCCTGTTTTGAATTAAATGGCAAAGCAGTAGGCTCACATTATGAGGTAAAGGACAACCTGGTGAAGTTCAGCATCAACAATTACGACAAGACACAAACACTGGTGATCGATCCTCCCATACAACTCCTCAGCTGGTCAAGCTATTACGGCGGCACGGGCGGCGAAGGCGCTTCACGCGTTACTACCGACAATGCCGGCAACGTATACGTGACCGGTTATTGCAGCGGTGTTCCCACGCTCAACATGGGCGGCGGCTCTTACTACCAGGGCGCCATCGCAGGATTTTATGATGCGTTCATCCTTAAGTTCAACAGCGCCGGCGTTCGCTTGTGGTGTACTTATTATGGCGGCACCGGCGACGATCAAAGCTTTGCTGTTGGCTGCGATGTGGCAGGCAATCTTTTTGTATCAGGTTATTCTTCTTCCAACAACCTTCCCACTCAAAACCCCGGTGGCTCCGCTTATTTCCAGGGCGCGCCAGCAGGTGGATGGGACGCGATGATCCTGCAGTTCAACAACGCGGGTGTTCGCCAGTGGGCTACATTTTACGGCAGCACCAGCGACGAGTTTGGTTATGACATAGCGAAAGACAACGCGGGAAATATTTACATCGCTGGCTTGACACAGTCGCCCGGCTTTCCGCAAAGGAACCTTGCCGGCGCATACAACCAGGGCGGTTTCGGCGGCGGCTCTTACGATGCCTTTATCATCAAGTGCCAGGCCGGCGGACTTATTCCCTGGGCTACCTGTTACGGCGGAAATAATTTTGATACTGGCCTTGGTGTTGCTACCGATGGTGCCGGCAACGTTTACCTTACAGGCGCTACCGCTTCGGCAAATTTCCCTTTACAGAATTTAGGCGGCGCTTACAACCAGGGTTTTGCCGGAGCCGTTGACGCTTACATCGTAAAGTTCAACAACCTTAACGCGCGCACCTGGGCCACCTGTTACGGCGGCGGTAACGACGACCGCGGCATGAGCATGGCCACCGACGCGGCCGGCAATCTTTATGTAGGCGGCTATACCTGGTCGGCTAACTTCCCCACCTTCAACCCCGGCAACTGCGCCTATTACCAGGGCATATTCGGCGGCGGAAGCTGGGATGCGTACCTGTTAAAGTTCAACAACCTCGGCGCGCGTACCTGGGCCACTTTTTATGGCGGCACCAGCACCGATTGGATCAACAGTCTTGCGGTAAGCCCCACCAGCGGTAACTTATATGTTGGCGGAACTACTGACTCTCCTAATTTCCCCGTGATGAATCCCGGCAACGGCGCCTTTTTCCAGGGCACGTATGCCGGCACCAATGTAAATCCCTGGTTCGGTGGTGGAGATATTTTTTACCTGGAGTTCACTCCCACCTGCTACCGTCAGTGGGCCACCTATTATGGTGGCTCGGCGCTCGACTGGTGCAATGATATTGTGCTTGACGCGGGTGGTTCTCTTTACGCTACCGGCGAATGGTGGTCGACCGGCATCACCACGCTCAACCCGGGAGGCGGCGCTTATTTCCAGGGTACTTACGCAGGCGGCGAAGACTCTTATATTACGAAATTCACGCCCACTGTTTCAGTATACACTGTAACCGTTACTCAAACCGGCGGCTCCTGCACCAGCAACGGTTCAGCTACCGCTTCGGCCAGCGGAGGGTTCAATCCTTACACGTATTCATGGAGCAACGGGCAAACCGGAGCTAGCGCCACCAACCTCAACGCGGGTATTTACACCATTACCGTTACCG
>JANWJV010000121.1 GCA_025451785.1 Bacteroidia bacterium
ATTGAGGCCGACGCTGCCGGCAACTGCTATATCTACGGCAACGACAATTTCTTTAAGGTACAAAAGTTCAAACCGAACGGCGCCATCGACTGGACCACCAATACTTACGCTACCAATGGCTGGGGATGTGGTTTTGAGGCCGATCCCGCCGGCAATACTTATATAAGCGATGGCTCCTCTGGTTCTAATTACTGCAAGCTTAATCCCTCGGGCGCGGTATCATGGAGCGTCAGCGGCAGCACTTTCAGCGAAGCCTGGAGGCTGCGTTTCGATAAAACGTATTCAACACTTTTGGTCGGCGGTGGCGCCGGGCTCGCCTATGCAGCCAACCTCAATCCTTCCAATGGTAACCTCACCAACTTAACCAGCCACACGGCTTTCCTAAGCGGGATGGAGATCCGCGCGCTTTGCTCCTCGCCTAACGGGAACTTTTATGCCATGACATGTCGTAAGAACAACGGCAACACTCCCGGCGTTTTGCTTGGCCTCAGTCCCACTTGCGCGCAACTTTTTTCCACTTCCAACTATTTTACCGGCTCCTTCAATTACTGTGATCCCGTGTACACCGGCTTCAAGCTCATCTTCAACAACGCGCCTAACCCCAATCCCCAGAATGCCATCGCGGCCTCCTGGTGCCATATCTTTATTTACGATGGCGATACGCTCCATAAGGTGGACATCACCAACGGCAACCTGCTGAGCTCCGTTAAAGTGGCGGGAGGAATTGTATCAATGAATTCAGGCGTGATCGCCGACAGCTGCGGCAACGTATATGTAGGAACACAGAATGGTGTGAACAAATACGATCAGAACCTTAACTTCATGACATCACAAAGCACACCGGGAGCGGTATACGACATTGCCTTCGGTCTTGGCGGTACTGTGTTCGCCGCCGGCGATACCTTTGTGGCGCAGCTGCCTGTGATGGTGACGCCTTGTGTGAAGCCTGTGCTTAACGCTACTTCCTCCTTCAATAATCCTTCTTGCGTAGGCGCTAACGGCACTGCCACCGCCAGTCCCTCGAACGGTACCGCGCCTTATACTTATAGCTGGAGCAACGGACAAAATTCTCAAACCGCCACCGGCCTTTCAGCAGGAACATACACGGTAACGATCACCGATGCATCCTGTCCTGTGCCGCTTACAAAAACAATGGCGGTTACGCTTGTCTCGGGAGGCAGTCTTGCCTTGGCCAACACACAAAGCAATGTACTGTGCTTCGGCGGCAGCAGCGCTTCAGCAAGCGTTACCGCTTCCTCCGGCAATACGCCTTACACCTACAGCTGGAACAACGGACAAACAAACCAATCAGCCAGCGGTCTCAGCGCGGGAACGTATACCGTTACGGTGACCGACGCGTTGGGATGTTCTAAAACTCAATCAGTACTTATCACACAGCCTGCCCCTCTTACGCTTACCGGCACCGGGGGAACCATTTGCGAAGGCAGCAGCATCACATTGACCGCCAATGGAGGCGGAGGTACCGGGGCGATCAGTTATTCATGGACTCCTGGAGGGTTTACAGGTTCTTCTGCTAACGTCGCCCCGACCTCTACCACCTCGTATACCGTAACGGCTACCGATGCCAACGGATGTACGAAAACGCAAGTCATTACTTTAATAGTGAACCCGCGACCCCTGGCAACTTTCAGCGCCGATCCTTCGTCGGGCCAAAAACCGCTCAACGTAACATTTACCAATGGAAGCACCGGTGGCAGCACTTATAGCTGGACCTTTGGCGACGGCGGCAATTCATCGCTGTCCAATCCTACGCATACCTATCTCAACCAGGGAAGCTATACGGCAAAGCTGGTGGTGACAAGCAGCGCGGGCTGTAAAGATTCCATCAGCACCATCATTGTGGTGGAAGATGTTTCCGCGCTGGTGATCCCCAATGTGTTCACGCCCAACGGCGATGGCAGCAACGACCTGTTCAGCCTGCAGTATACAGGCTATACCAGCCTCTACCTGCAGATCTACGATCGCTGGGGTTTGGAGATGAGCACCATCAACGCGTTGAGCGGCGGATGGGATGGCAAAGCCAAGAGCGGAGAAGACGCGCCGGCAGGAACTTATTACTACATTCTGAAGGCCACCGCCACTGATGGAAAAGAGTCGGATATGAAGGGATTCCTCACCCTGTTGAGGTAACGGAATTCGCAATAAATTTATAGCTTTGTCTCCCTTTTGGGGACATAGCTCAGCTTGGCTAGAGCGCCTGCATGGCATGCAGGAGGTCGTGGGTTCGACTCCCATTGTCTCCACAACCCTCTGGAAACAGAGGGTTTTTCTTTTAAATAATTCCTACTTTTATCTGCTATGCTCTCCCGGCGCATACTTTGTTTTCTCTTGCTGCTAAACGGCTGGCTGCCTTCCGGTGCCCAGGACACTGCTAAGATCAACTTCTATTACAGGGAGCTTAAAGAGAACATTACTGACAGCCTCCGCATCACGGACCTTTGCAACCTTGCCTGGGAACATGCAAAGGCCAATGCCGACAGCGGGTTTCATTATGCGGAAGTGGCGCTTGCCTATGCGCAAAAGGTGAAAGACCTGAACGGCGAAGCCTTTGCGCATCAATTGATCGGGGTTTGTTACGAGGGGCGTAACAATGTTGCGAAAGCGGCAGAATCTTACCTGCGCTCTATTTCCATCTCTGAAAAAACGGGTAATAAAAAGCGTCTCTCTGACTGTTACGGAAACCTTGGCAATCTTTACTTTGCCATGAACAAGATCCCTGAAGCACGCGCCTACGCGGAAAAGACCCTGAAAGTAAAACAGGAGATCGGGCAGGTAGTGGGCATCGTGATCTGCTACGCCAACCTTGGCGATATAATGGCCTCTCTTAAGAAGCCTGATTCTGCCCTTTATTATTACGGGCTATCCGTAAAGCTCAGCGAGGAGATCGATCACCGTATGTGCATTGCCTATTCGTGCCGGGGCATGGGGAAAATTTACAAGGAACGGCAGGAGTTCAGTAAAGCCCTTGAGAACCTTAACAAGGCCCTGCTCATTAGTGAAAAGGATGGTGACATGCAGGAAACAGCTTCTGCCTATATGGAGATCGGGAGCGTGCTGTGCGAGATGAAGAAATACAGTGAGGCGATCGCCAACCTGGAAAAGGCCTATACAATATGTACGGAACGTAAGCTTGCCGACCGTAAGACAGCTGCCTGCAGGGAGCTCGCAAGCGCCTACGAAGCCAGCGGCGACCATAAGAACGCGCTTCGCGTCTATAAGGAATATAAGCAGCTCCAGGATTCCGTTTTCAGCAAGCAGAACTTCGAACAGATCGGAAAGATGCAGGCTGATTTTGCCAACCAGAAAAAGGAACAAGAGCGTCAGCTGGAAGAAAGACAGAAAGAGTTCGAACGCAAAGAAGCGGAGAACCGCAGGCGCATCTTAAGCGGCGTCTTCATAGCTATTGCCGTGCTGGTGATCGGTTTTGCCTTCTGGAGGGCGCGCGCACGCAAAAAGGCCAACGAAAAACTTTCGGCTGCCTACGCGCTTGTAGAGGAAAAGAACAAAGACATTACCGATAGCATCAATTACGCCAGGCGCATCCAGGAAGCTATCCTTCCTTCACAGGACCTCATACGCCAGCTCTTCCCCAAGTCCTTTGTTCTCTTCCGCCCGCGCGACGTGGTGAGCGGTGATTTCTACTGGTTCAGCGAGAAGAACGGGAAGAAGCTTGTGGCCGCTGTTGACTGTACCGGCCACGGCGTGCCCGGCGCCTTCATGAGCATGATCGGCAATGCCTTCCTCGACGAGATCGTAGACGAGAAGGGCATCACACGTCCCGACCTTATCCTGAGCGAGCTGCGCCACCAGGTGATACGCGCGCTGAAACAAACAGGGGCACTGCAGGAGAACAAGGACGGGATGGACATCGCCGTGCTCAGCTTCGATGAGAAGACCCGCGTCGTGGAGTTCGCCGGCGCTAACAATCCATTGTGGTTAGTGAGGAACAATGAGCTTATACAAGTGGATCCCGACAAGCGCCACATCGGGTATTTTAAAGGCCTTGGATTGCCTTTCAACCTTCACAAAATAGAACTGCGCAAAGGTGACGCGCTGTACATTTTTACCGATGGTTACGCCGACCAGTTCGGAGGGCCCAAAGGCAAGAAGTTCAAGTACCGCCAATTGAAGGAGCGGCTTATCTCATTGGGCGAAATGCCCATGGAAGAGCAACACGAAGCATTGGCCGCCACCTTCAGCATTTGGAAAGGAAACCTCGAGCAGGTGGACGATGTGCTGGTGATCGGCATCAAAGTATAGCAATGAAAAAAGGGACCTTCTCAGGTCCCTTTCTCTTAATCCTTTAGGGGGATTACTTCACGTTCTTAGAAACAATTTTAGCAAGGTCGAACATGGACACCTGTGACTTGCCACCGAAGAGAGTCTTCAGTTTAGCGTCAGCATTGATCATCCTTTTGTTCTTCTTGTCTTGGAGACCGTTCTTACGGATGTAAGCCCAGATCTTCTTAACGATCTCTGTCCTCGGAATAGCGCTGCTGCCAACTACTGCGGCAAGGTTTCCGCTAGGGCTGAGGGGTTTCATGAAGGCCGCGTTGGGCTTTCTCTTGCTTGCTTTTTTTGCTTTTTTAGCCATGTTAAATTTAGTTTTAGGTAGGTAATTTCCCGCAATGATAGAGAATAAAATGGTAGATGTGCAAATAAAATCCAAAGAGTTTTCCCTATGTTATTCACAGGGGGAATGGCCTTTTACCCTCTGGCCGCCCTCTGGCGGAACAGTTCCGCCATGCTTTTCCCAATGGAATTTGCCTCCGCCCATAGGAGAAATTCGAAGTTTTTGAAGTAGGTCTCATAGAGGAGCTTGTCTTCGAAAAGCACCTGTAATTCCTTCCTCAGCCCTTGGAAAGCAGCCGCTTTTTCCCTGTTATTCTCAATGGAAACCACCTTCTGGAAGAAAGAAAGGAACAGTTTTCCCATAGCGTCGGGGCGCTCTTTCCGGCTGAAGAACCGTTTGGAACTGCGCAGCAGCGACTCAAAAAGATCGAAGTTTCCCAGCTCGTAATGCACCAGCATCGAGAGGATACGCGCCGTCTTCTGAATGTCCGAACGTATGTTCTTGCCCCGGGTTCCCAATAGGTCGTTGAGCGATTTCAGGGCCGGGCGGTATTCTTCCATTACAAAATAATAGGTGAACAGATCGAGGTGGAAGAGCAGGCGGTACACTTCGCCCATGTGCTTTTCCTTCATCAGCCCCCTCATCTCCTCCAGCAGCGGCTCGCCTTTTTCGAACTCACCGGTGTTCTTGTACACATTCCATTCAATGTTGATCACCCGCTCTTTGATCTTCACCATCTCCTCGGCCGAATGCGGTTTCAGCGCCCTCAGCTTCGCGGAGTGAGAGAGGATCTCCGCATAGTCCTTCTTCTTGAACATCATCAGGATAAGGTTGTTGAGCAGGGCAATGTATTGTCCCCGGTGCTCATCGATAAGCCGCGGGTGAGCCTCGAACAACTTCGAGAGCTTCTGCATATTAGCATGGGCATTCTTACGGTCGTTTACCGAATACAGATACGCGCCCATATTCTGGTAATACATCACCCTGGCGGCAAGCGAGGAGAGCTTCGCGGGATCTACCTTCAGCAGCTCTTTCCACGATGCTTCGTTCCCTTTGTTCCGCACCCAATCGGTCTTTAGCGCGACAAAAATGTCGTAGCTCAGCTTGCGCATGTGGAACACTTCCTCCTGCTGGCGAAGGAGCGCCTTTTGCTTTTCGAAATAGTTGTCCGATCGTTCTTTTATCTGCTTTATCTCCGTAAGCGAATGCAGCGCGTGCATCTCCAGCTCCATCAGCTGCAGCATCACCACCGGCCGTTCCAGCGCCTCCGCTTCCTTCTGCCCCCTGCGCGCCAGCGCGCCGCATTGCTCGAATAGTTTTTTGTCGTACAGCAGCTGTGCCTTATGCACCAGTCCGGTGAGGCGCATGTCCGTATCGCTGTCGGTATGATAGGCCGCCAGGGCCTTCAGTACCAATTCATAGAGGTAATACTTGGTTACAGCAAAGCTTTTCTGAATGGGATGTCCTTTAAAACGCTCCTTCAGCGCTTTCTCATCAAATGTTTTCTGAGAGGAGATGGCCTGCAGCAGCAATAGATAATTGCTGGAACTGCCAATGGAATTCTTCTTAATGAACAGCTGCACATACCGCTTCTCCTGCTTGTCGAGCGAATGAATGAGCTCAAAAAGGAAAGGGGAACCTGCCATTGGGAATCTTTAATCGAGGTCGGTGATGCCGCCGGAAAGAATGAACTTCATCACTTCGGCGGTGGAGGCTTCCACAGGTGTTACCATCTCGCGCGGCACAATGAACAACATCCCAGAGAAGGAATAGGAATACGGGAGGTACACCGCCACTTTCCCTTCCTTGATACCCAGTTCCGAAAGGTCTTCCTGGGTAATGAAGCCCAGCTGCTGCATGCCCGTTTGCTTATTGGTGACCATCACCGGCTTGTCGAACTTCTTCTTGCTGCCTACAATGGCCGATAGCAGGTCCTTCATGGAGGAATACACCGTTTTTACAAAAGGCGCGCGCTCCATGGCATGGTCGAAGAGGCTGAAGAGAGGTTTGAAGATAATGGAGGTGCTTAGAAAGCCCGCCAGCACGATGAACAGCACCACAGCCACCAGCACGATCACCGGGTCGAGCCAGGGATGCACCATAAAGCCTATTTTACTGAACCAGTCGCTTACGATCCTGCCGATATAATATATCACCACAGCGGTAATGGCTACCGGCACCACAATGAGAAGACCCTGGAAGAAATAACGAAATAAAGTTTTCATGCTTGCTCCTTTGGAAGGCAAAAGTAAAGAATAAAAGCGGCACGGTTTTGGTTTATGCTCTTCCGAAGAACAAAACACCCGAAGCCATGACCCTTAAAAAGACCTTTCCCGCGCTCCTGATCACCCTGATGATATTCCTCTTAGCCCCTGCCGCCAAAGCGCAATGCATGGGCATGAACCCCAAGAACTGCGTTCGCCTCAATGGACCTTCCAAAGGACAACAATCCAACTACCATAAGCCTAAAAAACAGGTGAAACAAAAGAATTGGGTGGAAGGAAAGAGGGTGTATTCACGCCGCGGAGCCCGTTGGGTGCCCGGCCGCTGGACAGGCGTTTAATCGTTCTTGGCCCCCGCAGCTACCCAGCTCTGGAACTTTTGCAGATCGCTATTGGTCATTACTTTAGGTCCGGCCGAAAAGGAGGCCGGCATGTCTTTGAGCGTAAATACCCTTTGATGTATCGCTCCCCCATCCACACAAGTCTTCAGGTCGATGTACTGGGCAAAATCCCAGGGGGCGCTCTCAGTGGTATTGGCCACATGGCATTTTTGCGTGCCTACTCCGTAGCAATAGGTTTGTAAAATGGGGACAATATCCGCCTGGTAATACGCTGTATCAGCAGGAGGAGGAAGAAGCGGTGCCACCTCTTTGGTACAGGAGTTCATGGTAAAGAACCCGAGCAGTAAAGCGAACATTGTTAGGGGAATGAGCTTCTTCATATAAGCAAATATAAAAAAACTTATTTCAATGCCTTGTTGTTCATCACTTCCGTTTGTTTACGGATACTTTCCTCGTGCAACAGCTCGCAGAACTTCTTCACGAAACTTTCGTCAAGCCCTTTAAGAGCACCCGAGGCGGAACGCGATTCCAGTATCTCCATCCAGCGTTTCAGCTGAAGGATGGTCACGTTGTTATTGAGCTTGTACTCCCCTATCTTCTCCACTACATCCATACGCTTCATCAGCATGCGCAGCAGCTCTTCGTCTATCTCGTCGATCACCGTACGTAATTGCTCCAGTTGACCGGTAAATTCTTTGTTGCTGGAAGTGTTCTTACGAATGACAAGACCCGCCAATAATTCCGATAGGCCTTGCGGTGTTAATTGTTGTTTGGCATCGCTAAGAGCAGCATCCGGATTAATGTGCGATTCGATCATCAGCCCGTTCATGTCAAGGTCCAAGGCCTTTTGCGCAACCTGCAGCAGTAATTCTCTGTTGCCGCAAATATGGCTGGGATCACAAAGGATCGGCAATTGCGGGAACATGGTTTTCAATTGTATCGGAATCTCCCATTGGGGAGCATTGCGGTAACTAGACTTTTCGAAAGAATAAAAGCCGCGGTGGATCGCCATCAGTTTGGTGATGCCGGCGTTATTGATCCGTTCCAAAGCACCGATCCACAATTGCAGGTCGGGGTTGAGCGGGTTCTTTACCATCACAGGAATATCAACGCCTTTCAAAGCATCGGCGATCTCTTGTACTGAAAAAGGATTCACCGTGGTGCGGGCGCCGATCCAGAGAATGTCAACACCATGCTTTAATGCTTCCGCTACGTGATTGGAATTGGCAACTTCTACCGTTGTAAGGAGGCCGGTCTCTTTCTTCACCTGCTGCAGCCATTGCAGGCCGATGCTTCCTACACCTTCAAAAGAATTGGGGCGTGTACGTGGTTTCCAGATGCCGGCACGAAACACCGTTACCTTACCGCTCTTCGCGATCTCCCTCGCCGTGCTCATCACCTGCTCCTCCGTTTCAGCGCCGCAGGGACCGCTGATCAGCAAAGGCCCTTCGGGGCTTTTCAGCCATTGTTTTAAGGGTGTGATTTCGAGCGTGATCGCCATACAGCAAAGATATTAACAAAAGCTTAGGAAGGCCGGCGTACAGGGCCTCCAAATTTTATCTTTGCCTTAATGGAAAAACGCTGGGTCATAAAGCAAACGCCGGAGCAAACCGCCGTTGAAAAGCTGGCTGCCGAACTTAGCATCAGCCCGGTGCTTGCGAGCCTGCTCATACAGCGCGGCGTTAACACTTTCGACGAGGCCAAAACCTTTTTCCGCCCCAGCCTCGAGCATCTTCATGATCCTTTCCTCATGAAGGATATGGACAAAGCGGTGGAGCGCATGCAAAAGGCTTTTACCTCCAATGAAAAAGTGCTGGTGTACGGCGACTATGATGTGGACGGAACCACGGCTGTTTCGCTGGTGTATACTTTCATCCGCTCCTTTTACAGCAATGTGGAGTATTATATTCCCGACCGTTACAGCGAAGGGTATGGGATCTCTGTGCAGGGCATTGACTATGCGGCTGAAAAGGGATTTTCACTCATCATCGCCCTCGACTGCGGCATTAAGTCGGTGGAGAAAGTAGCGTACGCGAAAAGCAAGAACATTGATTTTATTATTTGTGATCACCACCGGCCCGGCGACAAACTTCCGGAGGCTGTTGCGGTGCTCGACCCTAAGCGTGATGATTGCAGTTATCCTTTCGATGAGCTTTGCGGCTGCGGCGTTGGCTTCAAGCTGGTGCAGGGCTTCGCGCAAAAGAACAACATCCCTTTCGTGGAGCTGGAGCAATACCTCGACCTCTGCGCGATAAGCATCGCCGCCGATATTGTTCCTATTGTTGGCGAGAACCGCATCCTGGCTTATTATGGCTTGCAGCACATCAACAACAATCCCCGTGAAGGCATTCGCGCTATTCTTGAACTTGCCAATGTGAAGAAGGAATTGACCATTACCGATCTTGTTTTTATCATCGGCCCGCGCATCAACGCGGCGGGAAGGCTGGAGACGGGAAAGAAGGCCGTGGCGCTGCTTATCTCCGACAATGATGAAGTAGCGCGCGAATCGGGCATCGCCATCAACACCACCAATATTGAACGGCGTACCCTCGATACATCCATTACACAGCATGCCCTGAGCATGATCGAGGAAGACGCTGAACTGCTTTTCAAAAAGACCACCGTGCTCTTCCATCCCGAATGGCATAAAGGTGTGGTGGGAATTGTTGCCTCACGCCTTACTGAAAAATATTACCGCCCTACCATTATCCTCACCGAATCCAACGGCATGGCCACGGGCTCCGCGCGATCGGTAAAAGATTTTGATGTGTACGAAGCCATTGAAGCCTGCAGTCATTTGCTGGAGCAGTTCGGCGGACATAAATACGCGGCGGGCTTAACGCTCAAGAGAGAAAACCTGGAAGCTTTCATCGCGGAGTTCGAAAAAGTGGTGAGCTCCACCATTGAAGAACACATGCTTACGCCAGAGATAGAAGTGGACGCGGAGATCGACCTGAGCATGATCGACGCAAAGTTTTACCGTGTGCTAAAACAGTTCGCGCCTTTTGGTCCGGGCAATATGGCACCGGTGTTTCGTACCAATAGTGTTTCCGACAAAGGCTCGGTGCGCATCGTGGGCGCCAACCATTTGAAAATGGATATTGTTTCACCGCCTGCCATCAACAAAGGTTTTCCCGCCATCGGGTTCAACCTTGGCCATCTTTTCGAAAAGGTATTGGGCAAAAAGCCCTTTCATGCGCTGTATGTCATCGAAGAGAATACCTTCAATGGGAATACCACGCTGCAGATGAATGTGAAGGACATTAAGTTTGATTGAGCTCAAATAGGCAAATTCGCAAATGGGCAAATGGGCAAATGGGCAAATGGGCAAATGGGCAAATGGGCAAAACAAACGGGTAAACTAGCAAATAGGTAATGAGATCAATTAAAAAAGCAACACTATGTCAAGCAGTAATTTCAGAGACATTTCCGTGTACAAAAAAGCTTTTTCCCTTGCAATGAAGATCTTTAAGATCAGTAAGAATTTTCCAAAAGAAGAAACATATTCACTAACATCACAGATACGAAGAAGCTCGAGATCTGTATGTGCGAATGTTGCCGAAGGCTATAGAAAACGCCGATACGAGGCTCACTTCATTAGTAAAACTACCGACGCCGACATGGAGAACAGCGAAACCCAGGTATGGCTCGATTTTGCACTGGCCTGTGAATATATCGGCAATGAAATTTATCAAGAACTATTAAGAGAATCAGAGGAGGTTGGCAGGATGATAAACCATATGCTGGCTAATCCTGAAAGGTATGTACCCAAAGGGGCAAGTTCACAAATCAACAAGTAGGCAATTGCATGTTTGCCAATTTGCGCGTTTGCCTATTTATTTGAAATGCCCTGAGAAACAGGTAACTAAGTGGCTTCCGAACCGTATGAATGGCTCCTTATGGTTCCAAAATGAGATTTCTGGCCATTTTTCTATCAATTTGCGCACTTTCAGTCTTTTACTCTTGTAAAAGCAAGAAGAGCGAGATGGGTACTGAAAATACCCACCAGATCAACAGCAAATCAGTAATTCCTAAAAGCGACCATTTTGGGGGGAAGGACCATGGCAACGGGCGCGCGGTGTTCGTTAGCAAGAAACGGAAACACCAGATCAACCGCCAGGCCGATAGTTTTAGTTCGGAGAAAAAAGGAAGCGGCGCGAGTACCAACGCTGACAGTTTCAGTAAAAGACGCAAGCGCAGCAACGCCAACACCAACGCGGATAGTTTTAGCAAAAGGAGAAAAGGCAGCAACGCCGATACACAAGCCGATAGCTTTGGCAAACGACGCAAGGGTAGTAATGCCGTTACCAATGCCGACAGCTTCAACAAAAAGAGAAGGCGCAGCAATGCCGATACACAAGGCGATAGTTTCACTTCCAAACGCAGGAAGGGTGGTGGATCAGCTACCGCCGATGCCTTCAATAAAAAAACTCATAAGAAAGGCAGCAGCTTAACTGCCGATAGTTTTGTTCCCAAGAAACGCAAGGATAATGCCGGCGTGGATGAAGACAGCTTCAGCAGCAAAACAAAAGGCAGCAATGCCGCGTTAGATGCCGACAGCTTTACTTCCAAATCAAAAAAATTCGGAACTGCTGATGCTGATAGCTTTTCGGGTGGAGGAAAGAAAAAGAGGTGGAATGTTTCAGGAGATAGTTTCGCCAAGAAGAAGAAGCGCAGGAAGGTTAGCAGGCAGTAACCCCCTCCTTGTCCCTTATCCCCAATTAGCTGATAACAATACGACCCAGCTCCGCACTAAAATGCTTCTTTGCTTCCGATAATTGCTTTTGCTGATGCAGCAGGGTCATCATATCATCATCACTGCTCGTCTCCTTCAATTGCTTCTGGTTCTCCAATATCATTTTCGCGATGCGTTTTACTTTAAGAGAGTAAAGCGCGCTCAACACCGAACGCTTCAGCATGTGGTTCTCTGTCTTCACAAGAATTCCGTGTTTCTCCCAGTTCATGCTAAGCGAATACGCTGAGCTAAGCAGGTCGACCACTGACTTGCAGATGATAGGATCAGGATGATTGATGAAATGGTTCGCGTCCGGCAGCGCTCCGTTCGCGTACTCTTTCAATATTCCCTGGTACGCGGGATTTTCCATTTCTATCTGGTCGCCGGCAAGCTCCATGTGGATCAGTTCCGCCACGGTGATCTCTACATCCACACTGTTCTTCTCCTCGTCCTCGCTCGTTACGATCACTTTTTCTTTTCCGAAATTGAGAAGAATGCGGATAACGTCCTTTTCCTGCGCCGCGCAGTCATCGCTGCTAATGCCTTTCTGCTTTTCGAGCAGCTCCTCCGGAACATATACATCCTCCACATAGCTTTCGTTCTTCTGCTGCTGGTTGCTGAGGTTCTTGCGCCTTAGTTTATTCAGCTCGTTAAGCAATACCTGCTCGCTCAGCTCCATGATGCGGCTGCATTCCTTCACATACACCGAACGGTTGATGGCCTCAGGGATCACCGCGATGCTGCTTACAATATCGCGAATAAGGTTGGCCTTCTTGATGGGGTCGTTCTGTACCTCCGCCATCAGCAAACTGGTCTTGAAGCTGATGAAGTCCTTGGAGTTTTCGGCGATGAACTTTTTCAGCTCCTCGTAGCTAACACGCTTGGAATAGGAATCAGGATCATCGCCATCAGGGAACAAAAGCACCTTCACGTTCATGCCCTCCTGCAGAATGAGGTCGATGCCGCGGAAGCTGGCCTTGATACCGGCGCTGTCGCCATCGTAAAGGATGGTGATGTTTTGCGTGTAGCGGCGTATCTGCCGTATCTGCTCCACCGTTAGCGATGTGCCCGAAGAAGCTACCACGTTCTCGATGCCCGCCTGGTGCAGCGAGATCACATCGGTATAGCCTTCTACCAGGTAACAGTTGTCCTGGGTAATGATCTCCTTCTTGGCGAAGTAAATACCATAGAGCACATTGCTCTTGTGGTAGATCTCGCTCTCAGGAGAGTTTACGTATTTCGCAAGCTTCTTGTCGCTCTTGAGCGTACGTCCCCCAAATGCGATAACACGACCTGTGACGTTGTGTATTGGGAATATCACCCGCGCTTTGAACCTGTCAAAGTATTGTTGATTGTTGATTGTTGATTGTTGATTTTCCGCTTGACCTTCTGGATTCTGGATTCTGGATTCTGGATTCTCTTTCTGAATAGTCAATCCGGTCTTAACGAGATAATCAATTTTATACCCTGCCGCTACTGCTGCATCCGTAAATCCTCTCCAGGTATCGAGGCAATAGCCTAACTGGAATTTCTCAATGATATCATTACGAAAGCCGCGTTCCTGGAAATAGCTGAGGCCAATGGCTTTGCCTTCGTCAGTGTTATGAAGATTCTCCGTAAAATGTTTTTGCGCGAAGGAGGAAACGATGAACAAACTTTCTCTTTCGTTCTGCTCCGCTTGTTTCTCGAGCGTAAGCTCCTCTTCTTCTATCTCGATGTTGTATTTCTTCGCCAGGTAACGCAGCGCTTCGGGATAAGCGAGCTTTTCATGCTCCATAACGAAGTTCACCGCACTGCCACCTTTGCCGCAGCCGAAGCATTTGTAAATGCCACGGGCCACGTTCACGTTAAAGGAAGGCGTTTTTTCGTTGTGGAAAGGACAAAGCCCGATCATATTGACCCCGCGCTTCTTGAGCGTCACAAAATCACCTACCACCTCCTCAATTCGGGCGGCATCAAATATCTTGTCGACGGTTTCCTTGGGGATCATTTTTTTTCGAAAGGGTTGCTAATGTAGGGAATTTAGGGAAAGATAATGGGGCAAATTTATGAACAATGGCAGGCCAGCCAAACGGTTGCGCCCCTACAGGGCGCAGGAGGTGTATTGTTGTGCCGGTGCTACAAACGGGGCGCCCCTCTGGGGCGTGGGCCTGTGCGATATTGTTCCTGCCTTTGCATGCGTTTGTTGCGCCGAATTCAGGGCCCCGGTGGGGCCCATCCGTCCGTAGCAATACAAACGGGGCGTCCCTATGGGGCGTGGGCCAGTGCGATATTGTTCCTGCCGCTGCATGTGTTTGTTGCGCCGAATGCAGGGTCCCGGTGGGGCCCATCCGTCTGTAGCAATACAAACGGGGCGCCCCTCTGGGGCGTGGGCCTGTGCGATATTGTTCCTGCCCTTGCATGCGTTTGTTGCGCCGAAGGCAGGGCCCCGGTGGGCCCCATCCGTCCGTAGCAATACAAACGGGGCGCTCCTCTGGGGTGCGGGCCTGTGCGATATTGTTCCTGCCGCTGCATGCGCTTGTTGCGCCGAATGCAGGGTCTCGGTGGGGCCCATCCGTCTGTAGCATTACAAACGGGGCGTGGGCCTGTGCGATATTGTTCCTGCCGTCGCATGTGTTTGTTGCGCCGAATGCAGGGCCCCGATGGGGCCCATCCGTCCGTAGCAATACAAACGGGGCGCTCCTATGGGGCGCAGGCCTGTGCGATATTGTTCCTGCCTTTGCATGGGTTTGTTGCGCCGAATGCAGTGTCCCGGTGGGGTCCCATCCATCTGTAGCATTACAAACGGGGCGCCCCTCTGGGGCGTGGGCCTGTGCGATATTGTTCCTGCCGTCGCATGTGTTTGTTGCGCCGAACTCAGGGCCCCGGTGGGGCCCATCCGTCCGTAGCAATACAAACGGGGCGTCCCTTATGGGGTGCGGGCCTGTGCGATATTGTTCCTGCCGTCGCATGTGTTTGTTGCGCCGAATGCAGTGTCCCGGTGGGGTCCCATCCATCTGTAGCATTACAAATGGGGCGTGGGCCTGTGCGATATTGTTCCTGCCGTCGCATGTGTTTGTTGCGCCGAACTCAGGGCCCCGGTGGGGCCCATCCGTCTGTAGCACAGACGGGAATAATAATGATTCCCCGCCCCGTAGGGGCGGAACCCTGCGCTGCACCCAATTCATTAGCTTTGAACATGCTTTCAACAGCTTATCAACGCCAAATTGCTTCTTTTCTTTCTGAAAAGCAAGGAAAGGAGGTTCTTGTTGAAAACATGCACGCAGTTGGCGGAGGCTGCATCAACGAGGCTATGCGCCTGGAGACCACTGCCGGCGACTATTTTGTGAAATGGAATGGCGCGCAACGCCACCCCGGAATGTTCGAAGCGGAGGTGGAAGGCCTGGAACTGCTGCGGGAGGCCGGGGAAATAGAAGTGCCGGAGGTGCTCTTATGTTTCAGCAAAGAGAAACGCGGCTTTTTGCTTCTGCAGTTCATCCATCCCGGCAAAAGGGAAAGCAATTTCTTTCATGATTTCGGGCGAAGACTTTCGAAGCTTCATCGCCACAGCGCTGATAAGTTTGGTTTGCTCTATAACAATTTCATTGGTTCGCTGCCGCAGAGCAATAACCAGTATGATTCCTGGGCTGAGTTCTTTATTGCGCAGAGGCTGGGACCGCAGGTCGAATTAGTAGGCAGTAGGCAGTATGCAGTAGGCAAGGAGTTCGAAAAGTTATTTAAACGTTTGCCGGAGATCTTCCCAGAAGAAAAACCCTCGTTACTTCACGGAGACTTGTGGAGCGGCAATTTCATGACCGGAACCCAAGGCACCGCCTGCATTTTTGATCCTGCGGTGTATTACGGCCACCGTGAAATGGACATTGCCATGACAAAGTTATTCGGCGGCTTTGATCAGAGTTTTTATGATGGGTACAATGAAGAATTTCCATTGGAGAAAGGATGGCAGGAGAGGGTCGACATCTGTAATCTTTATCCTCTATTGGTTCACGTGAATTTGTTCGGTGGAAGTTATTTGGCTGATGTGCAAAGAATTCTCGGCCGTTTCTGAACCCCTCTCTGTCTCTCACATAACCCCTCCCTGTCCCTCCCCTATTTCTGACGAAACAGGGGAGGGAACGCACAGAGTCGCCTTCCCTGAACCCTGAACCCTAAGTCCTAAACCCTAGGTAGAAGCGGCATTTTAGAAGAATCTTGGTTTGTCCTGGCCCCTCCATGAGCTGACCTTTGGTTCATGCTCAGGAAATACTTTTTCCACCGCGAAGGCCAGCTTCCTTTTCATCTTATCACCCTTTCGGCTTTCATTCTTTGCCTCTTGATCCAACTAGTGCAGGAAGGAGCATTCCACGACGGGCTTTTGTACACCAGTGTGGCGCGCAACATGGCCGAAGGCAATGGAACATTTTGGGAACCCCGCTTCGCGCATTCACTTCATGCCGCTTTCCATGAACAACCTCCCATGGGTATTTTCCTGCTCTCCTGCTTCTTCCGGCTTTTTGGCGATCATATTTATACTGAACATTTCTTCTTTCTCCTTCTCGCTCTCCTCAGCACCTGGCTGATCACGCGCTGCTGGAAGCTCATTTACGAGGGCTCCTCCGCCGCCAGTTCGCTTGCCTGGCTGCCGGTGCTCTTCTGGATCATCACGCCCATGGTATTCTATGCCTTTGCCAACAACCTGCTGGAGCCGGTGATGGGTTTTTTCGATCTCGCGGCGATCTTCGCGTTGCTGAAAGCCTTCGCGCAGAGGCAGCGGATCGTTCCATGGCTTTTGCTGGCCTCGTTTTGCACGCTTATGGCAGCGCTTTGCAAAGGACCGCAGGGACTGTTTCCGCTCGCCGGGATTTTGTTCTACCGCCTCGCTTTCAGGGATATCTCCTGGCGACAAACGATTAGTTACAGCTTTGTTCTTTTGATCGTTCCTCTTTGCGCCACGGTATATTTCATGAGCGAGCCAGCCGCATCCAACAGTTTCGCGCAATACTATCATCAGCGTATTCAAAATACTTTTCAGAATGAGAACGCGGCCACCACCGCCAGTCATTTCTATCTCCTGGAGCGCCTGCTGGTAGAAACAGCACCGCTCACCTTGCTTTGCCTGCTGCTGGTGCTCGTTCAAAATCTTAGAGGGAAAGCCGTGGAATGGGAAGGGAAAGAACATGGACTCTTTTTTCTCCTGATAGGCCTTGCCGGTTCATTGCCGCTGATGGTCACGCGCGAACAGCGCTTCTTTTACCTCAGTACCTCCATGCCCTTTTTCGTCATCGGCTTCAGCACCATGCTCAGCGGATTTTCAGGGCGGCTGATGAATTATTTTGTTTTGCACCGGCGTTCGTTCTCTCTCCTTCGCATCACAAGCATCGTTCTGCTGGTCCTTTCCATAGGCTTTGGCCTTAGCAAGGCAGGTGATACGCGACGCGATAAGGACCTGATAAGCGACATTAAAAAGTTACGACAGATAATTCCCGTGCAGAGCGTTGCCGGATGCGATGAGAACCTCCGAAAGGATTGGGGCTTGCATGCTTACCTGATGCGGTACGCGCACATAAGTTTAGAAAAGGCGGAGACAGGGCAAGATTTTTTTCTCGCACCCAAGGGTGAGCGCTCTCCTGGGGCTGAATTTTCTAAATTGTATTTGCAAACTAAAATGATGGATGTGTATGTCAAGAATTCAACCCAACCCCTCTCTGTCTCTCCCCTATCTCCTTCGGAGCAGGGGAGAGGACGCACAGATTAACCATCCTCCCTGAACCCTAAATCCTAAGTCCTAAACCCTTACTTCTTAAAGACAGCATCGGGAACTCCCTTATTAACCTGGTAGTTCGTTAACTTAATAAAGATCTTTCCCTTCTTCTCCTTCTCCTTGGGATCCTTACTTTCCTTTTCTCCTTTATTGATATCGGCCGCTAAGCTCTTGGGCATTTTGAACTTCTTCACATCTACGGTAAACTCCATGAGATCAGGAAGACCATAAGCAAGCTGGGCACCGTAGGTATAAGCAGAAAGTATCGTACCGCTGCTCTTGGTGGTGAGCTGCGACTTCAGCACCACATCGTTCTTGGGATCGATCCATAATTTCCCAAGGATAAGATCGGAAGTATCACTTTGCGGGATCACGTTTACGATGATGGCGTTTACCGTTCCCAGCATTTCACTGCCCTGGATAAAGGTGGCATAGCTGGCAGTGTCGGCAATAAGGTCGGGTAACTGGTAAAAACCCTGCTTGGGAATAATGGAAATACCTTTTGAATCTACTTTGAAGAGTTTTCCCTTTTGCCTGTAGTAAACCTTCGCATCATTAGGCAGCATTCGGATAAAGGGCATGTCTACTTTGATGTTGGCGTCTACAGAGTAGTCCTTTACTTTCTGCATTTTTTTGAAGACTCTGTCCAGTACCTGGTTCGCGTTCTGTCCCTTTGCTTCAGTAGGCGGTAGGCAGTAGGCAGTAAGCAAAGCAATAAGCAAGGCACAATACCTG
>JANWJV010000122.1 GCA_025451785.1 Bacteroidia bacterium
GAGAGCTGGTGGCCTCATCGAGGATAAGTATAGACGGGTTCTTCAACACAGCTCTTGCGATAGCGATGCGCTGGCGTTGTCCGCCCGAAAGTTTCACGCCGCGTTCACCCACCAGCGTTTCAAATTTTTCCGGGAAACTTTCAACGAACTCCAGCGCGTTCGCTTTGCGCGCCGCTTCCCTTATCTCTTCCGCCGAAGCGCCGGGTTTGCCATAAGCGATGTTCTCGCGGATACTGCCGCCAAAGAGCAGCACATCCTGGGGTACAATGGCCATGTTGTTTCGAAGCGGGGTAAGGGGGTATTCCTTAGAGTCTTTCCCGTCGATGAAGATCGTGCCATTATCAGGATCATAAAAGCGCAGGATAAGCGATACTAACGTTGATTTTCCAGAGCCGCTGGGGCCAACGATGGCGATGGTCTCGCCCTTGCCGGCATTAAAGCTTATGTTGTTTAGTACCTGCATCTCCTTCCTGGAGGGATAAGTAAAGGCTACGTTACTGAACTTGACCTCTCCGTTGATACTCACTTTTTGAGCGCTGCCCTCGAGGTCAATGTCTTCCACTTTTTCATCGAGTATCTCAAACAGTCGCTCTGTTGCCCCCACTGCCTTTTGCAATTGGGCGTACAATTCAGCAATGCCTCCAATGGAAGCGCCCACAAAAGCGGAATAGAGGACGAAGGCGATCAGGTCGCCGATGTCGAGCTCCCCTTTTATGGTAAGCACCACGCCATACCATATCACAGCTACAATAGAGCCAAAAATGCAAAAGATGATGAAAGAGGCGAAAGCGCCCCGGTAAACCCCTCCCTGCAATGCCTTGCGAACGACCTCGAGTGTGCTGCGGGTATACCTTCCAACCTCGAACGACTCATTGGCGAATGCTTTCACATTGCTGATCCCCTGAAGGGTCTCTTCCACGATCGTATTGCTCTCAGCTACTTTATCCTGTACCTCGCGTCCTGTCTTACGGATAAACCTTCCAAAAAATACAGCAGCAATGGCCACCACCGGCACAATAGCGAGCATCAATAGGGTGAGGTGCATTGACATGATGGCCAGGAATATGATACCGCCAACGATAAGGATCACTTGCCGGGTGAACTCCGCGATGGTAGTGGTAAGCGTTTCCTGTATGTATACAATGTCCGAAGAGATGCGGCTGTTCACTTCACCTACCCGTCGTTGTGCGAAGAAGAACATCGGTAGCCTTATGATATGCGAATAAAGATGCTGCCGGAGGTTCGCCAGCGTATGTTCTGTATAGTTGACAAAAAGGTATATCCTGAAATAAGAGAGGACCGACTGGGCTACCAAGACGAGGAAGAGCCCCAGGCCGATACTGTTGGCCATCCCCAGGTCGCGGACCTTGGTTGCATTCACCATTTCTCCAAGAAAATAGGGGAAGGCAAGGGCTGTAGCCCCGGTAAGGAGGAGGCAAAAGAAGCCCAAATAAAACTTCCAGCGGTGGGCCCCGGTATACTCATATACCCGCATAGCCCCCCTTAAAGAGGCCTTTGTAAGCTTAACTTTAGGTAATTCTTCCGCTTTTTTGTCGCTGCGCTTGGCCATATGAGAAAAGGCCCTAAAGGTACTCTTTTTGGTGGTTCGAAAAACCTTGCTATCTTTGCCATCCGATTAAAAAAATCACGCTATGAAAAGGACATTTCAGCCTTCCCGTAAGAAAAGGACCAATAAGCACGGTTTCCGTGAAAGAATGGCTTCTGCCAATGGAAGAAGGGTGCTCGCATCCCGCAGGAAAAGAGGCCGTAAAAAACTGACCGTTTCCGACGAAAAAACACATAAGTAATTTGGAAAATAAAGGGTTAAAACCGAAAAATGCTGTCCGAAGGGACAGCATTTTTTTTGCCCTGACAGGCCCTGTTTTTATTGATAACTTGTTAAAAAATGTTCTTTAAGCGCCTTTCGATATACCGTAATTTCGCCAAGCAAATCAACCCCCTATAAATGCCCAAGGATAAATCCATCAAATCGGTCCTCATCATCGGCAGTGGCCCTATCATCATCGGCCAGGCCTGCGAATTCGACTATTCAGGCTCACAAGCCTCCCGCTCGCTCAAGCAGGAAGGCATAGAAGTAACCCTTATCAATTCTAACCCGGCCACCATCATGACCGATAAGGTTACGGCCGATCATATTTACCTGCTGCCTCTTACCACGCAGAGCATCATAAAGATCCTCGAAGAGCGTAAGATCGACGCGGTGCTGCCTACCATGGGCGGACAAACGGCGCTCAACCTGGCTATGAAATGCGATGAGATGGGTATCTGGAAAAAGTACAATGTGCGTATGATCGGTGTGGACATCGGCGCTATTGAAGTAACCGAAGACCGCGATAAGTTCCGTGCCAGGATGGAGGAGATAGGAGTAGGCATGGCCCCTTCAAAGATCGCCCGTTCCTTCCTCGAAGGAAAAGAAGTGGCCCAGGAGTTTGGTTTTCCCCTGGTGATCCGTCCCTCGTTCACCTTGGGCGGCAGCGGTGGTGCTGTGGTGTACAGTAAAGAAGATTTTGACAATGCCCTCAACAGGGGTTTACATACTTCACCCATTCACGAAGTGCTGATCGATAAAGCGGTGTTGGGCTGGAAGGAATACGAGCTGGAGCTTTTGCGCGACAGCAACGATAACGTAACCATCATTTGTTCCATCGAGAACTTCGATCCCATGGGTGTTCATACAGGCGATTCCATTACAGTGGCGCCGGCAATGACCCTTTCGGATTCCACTTTCCAGAAGATGCGTACCATGGCGATAAAGATGATGCGCGCCATCGGTAATTTCGCCGGAGGCTGTAACGTGCAGTTCGCGGTGAGCCCCGATGACGCGGAGGAGATCATCGCCATTGAGATCAATCCCCGTGTGTCGCGTTCTTCGGCGCTTGCGAGTAAGGCAACGGGTTATCCCATCGCTAAGATCGCTTCGAAATTGGCCATCGGGTATAACCTCGACGAGCTTCAGAACCAGATCACCCAAAGTACTTCTGCTTTCTTTGAGCCTACGCTCGATTATGTGATCGTAAAGATCCCTCGCTGGAACTTCGATAAGTTCAAAGGGGCTAATCGTGAACTGGGCTTCCAGATGAAATCGGTGGGCGAGGTGATGGCCATTGGACGCAGCTTCCAGGAAGCGCTGCAAAAGGCTTGTCAGTCGCTCGAAATAAAACGTAACGGTCTTGGTGCCGACGGACGCGAAGTGACGAACCAGGCGGAGCTGCTCAAGAGCCTCGAGAAACCGAGCTGGAACAGGTTGTTCCATATTTACGATGCTATTAAGCTGGGCATTTCCATCAAAACCATCCAGAAACTTACCCGTATCGATCCCTGGTTCCTGCACCAGATCGAAGAACTGATCGTGCTTGAAAGAGAGATCGAAAAATATACCCTGGCCACACTTCCTAAAGAACTGCTTTACGAAGCCAAGCAAAAAGGCTATGCCGACCGCCAGATAGCGCACCTGCTGAAATGCCTGGAGAGCGAAGTGTATAAGAAGCGCACGGAGATGGGCATCAAGCGCGTGTATAAACTGGTGGATACCTGCGCCGCGGAGTTCGAGGCCAAGACACCGTATTATTACTCGACTTTCGAAGACGAGAACGAATCCATTCGTTCTGACAAAAAGAAGATCATTGTATTGGGCAGCGGCCCCAACCGCATTGGTCAGGGTATTGAGTTCGATTATAGTTGCGTGCATGGTGTACTGGCCGCGAAGGAATGCGGTTATGAAACGATCATGATCAACTGCAATCCTGAAACGGTATCTACGGACTTCAACGTTGCCGATAAACTTTACTTCGAGCCCGTATTCTGGGAGCATATCTATGACATCATTCAGAACGAACAGCCGGAAGGCGTCATCGTGCAGTTGGGCGGACAAACGGCCCTGAAGCTGGCGGAGAAACTGGAACGCTATGGCATTAAGATCATAGGTACCGATTTCAAATCGCTCGACCTTGCCGAAGACCGCGGAAGTTTCTCGACGCTTTTGAAAGAGAACAATATTCCTTACCCCAAGTTTGGTGTGATAGAAGACGCTGAACAAGCGGTAGAGCTTTCGCGTGAGCTTGGCTTCCCGCTGCTGGTGCGTCCGTCGTACGTGTTGGGCGGACAAAGCATGAAGATCGTAATCAACGAGCAGGAACTGGAGCAGCACGTAGTAAAGATCCTGCAGGATATTCCCGAGAACAAGGTATTGCTGGATCACTTCCTGGAAGGAGCTATTGAAGCGGAGGCTGACGCTATTTGCGATGGCAAAGACGTGTACATCATCGGCATTATGGAACACATTGAGCCCGCCGGTATCCACTCGGGTGACTCTTACGCGGTGCTACCGCCTTTCGACCTTAGCGAAAAGGTAATGAAGCAGATAGAAGAGCATACCAAGAAAATAGCTGTAGCTCTCAAGACCGTTGGCCTTATCAATATCCAGTTTGCCGTGAAGGATGAGGTGGTGTATATCATTGAGGCGAACCCCAGGGCTTCGCGTACAGTGCCGTTCATCGCGAAGGCGTATGACGAGCCGTATGTGAACTATGCTACCAAGGTAATGCTGGGTGAGAAGAAGGTGAAGGATTTTAAGTTCAATCCCAAAAAGAAAGGTTACGCGATAAAGATCCCGGTGTTCTCGTACGAGAAGTTTCCCGAAGTACAAAAGGAGCTTGGTCCGGAAATGAAATCGACAGGTGAGGCCATTTACTTCATCGACGACCTTACGGACGAGTACTTCCACAACATATACTCCGAAAGGAATCTGTACCTTAGCAAGTAATGAGGGATGTATTTTTTACGATACTCATCATATGGGTGCTCTGGAGGATATTCAGCAGCCGTACGGTGGTTCAAACTTTTACCATCAACACGCAGAACAACCATCCGCCTAAAGGCGAGCCGGATGCGAAGGGAGGGGTGAAGATCGATCATGTTCCTCCACCAAAGGACAAGAAGAAGGGGAACGACGATGGTGAGTACGTGGATTTCGAGGAGATCAAACCTTAATTCCCAGCTTTACCAGCAAGGCCTGAATGCTCAGGTAAATATCTTCTGATACTTTCATTTTCATGATCAGCAGCCAGAAGGCGATGCAGATGATCATGGCACGTACAGCTCCGTCGACCAGGAAATTGCCCAGGTAAGGAATGAAATAGCATGCGGCAAAGGCAAGGCCTGAAACAATGATCACCTTGAAAGTTTGCATGTCTAATGGCTGCATCTTAAAGGCGAACAGCACAAACAAAAAGCGGATAAGGTTGTAAGTGAAGATGGCGATGGCGGAAGCGATGGCCGAACCGGTGATGCCGTAAGGCGGAATGAAGATGAGGTTGGCGGCGATGGTGATACCGATAAGAAGGATCATGAACAACGTATCATAGCGGTAATATTTTGAGTTGGCTACGATGATGCCATTCACCCCGGTGGCCATCTCGAACAAGTTGCCGACGCCGATGAAGAGGATCACATATTTGCCGGCCGCGAACTCGGGTGGCAGTAACATAAGCACGTTATCGATATTGCACCATATCATAAGGAAGATGAAAGCGCCCATTACCAATTGTGTAATGCAGCTTTTGTGATAAACCTTATAGATGATATCCATGTCGCTCTTCTTCATCGCGTCAGAGATAACGCTGCTGGAGATGCGGTAAATGGAACGGGAAGGAATGGCAATAAGCGTTCCGAAATAGAATACAATAGAGTAAACGCCAGTGGCCTCGATGCCCAGCATATCGTTTACCATAATGGCATCCACGTTAGAGATGGCGAAGCTGGAGAAGCCGGTGAGAATGGAGAAGAGGCTGAGGCTCATCATGTCCTTAGCCATACCTGAACTTACATGGCTGAAATTGGGAAACAGTCCCCATTCTTTTTCGCGAAGGAGGAAAAAGGCCAGGAGCACTGTAGGTAAACTGAGCGCCGCTATATACCCGAATACCAATTGCTGGAAATTGATGGTCTCGAAATAATAGAGCAGGATGACAATGATGATAAATACCCTTTGCAGAAATTCTTTGAGAAAGGTGCCGGCTACCGAACTATATACAGCCCGTGCATACACGTCGAACACCGCAAAGTAAAGCGTGAAGAAGGTGAGGGGCAGGAGGTAGAACAAGTAATCGGTAAGGAGCTTTGACTTTTCGATGTTCCGCGCGATGAACTCATCACGGAAGATATAGAAGAAGATCGCGCAAAGCAGGAAGCCTATGAAAGAGACCATGACAGAATAAAAAAGGAAGCCATGATGCTTCTTTTCTTTATCCCTGAAGTAAGGGAAGAAACGGGTGGTCACATTGTTAAAGCCAAGGTTGGCGAACATGGCGAAGAGGCCGCTGTAAGATACCAGCAGCTTCAACAGGCCATTCTCGCCTTTGCTAAGGATATGCGGAAGAAGAAGTCCGGCGGTAAGAAAGCCAAGCGCTACACCTATATAGGAATAAACTGTGTTACGAAGGGCTTGTTTTTGTATGACTCCCAATGATCGAGCGCTTAAGCGTGTCAAAAGTAAACAGAAAATGGAGAACCGCTTATTTGCGGTAAATGCTATTGGCAGCCATAAACGGCTATTGCTTAAGTTTTATTTTTATC
>JANWJV010000123.1 GCA_025451785.1 Bacteroidia bacterium
TCTTTCGGGTCTTCCGTAACGATCTTGTTCTTTATCTCCACCGAACGCGTGATGAGCGGAACAAGGTCTTTTAACTGGCTTAGGTCAGCGCCCTTGATCTTTTTCCAGTATTTGCTGTCGGCCACCAACGCATGTTTTATCACCTCCGCAAAGCCTGAAAGCACCTGGCGCTTCGAAAGGGTCTCCAAAAAGGGAGGATAAATGAAAACACCTTTGGGATCACAAAATACACCCACTTCGTTCTTCAGGTTGTTGAGATCGATGCCGGTCTTACCCCCCACCGAGGCATCCACTTGCGAAAGCAAAGTAGTGGGTACATTCACAAAGCCAATACCCCGCTTGAACACCGAAGCGGCAAAACCGCCCAGGTCGCCAATAACACCGCCGCCCAGGTTAATGAGCAGGGAGCCGCGGTCGGCATCCTGGTCGCCAAGCGTCCTCCATACCTTCATACATACAGCTACGTTCTTGCTCTCTTCACCGCTTTCCACCTCTATTACATGAGCGCCTGCCAATAGCTTCACCTTGCTGAAAAGCTCAGGCAAACAATAGCGCCGGGTATTTTCGTCGGCCAGCACAAAAAGCTTTGTATTCTTAGGAAGTGCCCCAAGGAATTGGTTCAGTTCCCTGAATACATCGTTACCGATGTATACCCTGTACGTTCCGGCGTTTATGAAGGGTGATGGCATGGGCCTGCAAAGAAAGCAAAAATCTCACGTAAATTCTATCTTTGCCCCGGTGTCCTTCGACAGGCTCAGGATGGAACTTTCATTTGACAATACCGAGATCGCTTTTTCCTCCAAGGACGCGAAGGACCTTCGCCGCTCGTACTGGCTTTTCAGGATGATCGGTTACCCGGTATTTGTGAAGATCGGCAATGTGATGAGCAGCTTCGCCATCAAGATCCATTTCCCTATCAAATGGATCATTAAACCTACCATCTTCAAACAGTTTTGCGGTGGTGAGAACATCACCGAATGTAACCGCACCATCGAGCAGCTCGGCAAGTTCGGCATCGGCACCATCCTCGACTACTCAGTAGAGGGCAAGGAAACAGAGAAAGACTTTGATGCCTGCATGGAGGAAACCATCTCCACCGTGGAGAAGGCAAAGGGCAATAAGAACATTCCTTTTTGTGTTTTCAAGATCACCGGACTGGCACGCTTTGGCCTGCTGGAAAAGATCAGCGCCGGAAAAGCCCTTGATGAAAAAGAAAAACAGGAAAGCGCGAGGGTACAGGCACGCGTAGACGCCATCTGCAAAAAGGCACATGAGAATGGTGTTCCCATTTTCATCGACGCGGAAGAAAGCTGGATACAGCTGGCCATGGACGACCTGGCCAACGAGATGATGAGCCTTTACAATAAAGAGAAGGCCATTGTTTACAATACCTTCCAGCTATACCGCAAGGACAGGCTTGCCTACCTGAAGCACTCTTTCGAACTTGCCCAAAAAGGAAATTATTTCCTCGGTGCTAAACTGGTACGCGGCGCCTATATGGAAAAGGAACGGAAACGGGCCGCCGAAATGAACTACCCCTCCCCTATTCAAACTACTAAGGCCGACAGCGATAAAGACTACGATGCGGCCCTGGAGTTTTGTGCCGCGAACATTAACAGGATCGCTGTTTGCGCGGGCACGCACAACGAAAAAAGTTCTATGTACCTGGTGGAGCTGATGAAGAACAAAGGCATTGCCCCCGGCCATCCTCACATTTGTTTCTCACAATTGCTCGGCATGAGCGACCATATCAGTTACAACCTTGCCAGCGCGGGCTACCGTGTTGCCAAATATGTTCCTTACGGGCCTGTAAGGGAAGTGCTGCCTTACCTGATAAGAAGGGCGCAAGAGAACACTTCGGTGAAGGGACAGACAGGAAGGGAGCTGAGTTTGATAATTAAGGAGAAGAA
This sequence comes from Bacteroidia bacterium, assembly GCA_025451785.1. Classification (GTDB taxonomy): domain Bacteria; phylum Bacteroidota; class Bacteroidia; order JANWJV01; family JANWJV01; genus JANWJV01. Next base: position 1,911 of record JANWJV010000123.1, read on the forward strand.
GAGAAGAAAGACAGTAGGCAGTAGGCAGTAGGCAGAATATTATTGGCTACTTGCAAATGCAAGTATCCTTGCCCTCCACGATCAGCACTTTCATGACCATCGAAAGGGTATCGCGGTCTTCGATAATGAAGCGCAGCTCCTTTCCTTTGGCTTCCACGTCAACGGCGTACCTGCCGAAAGGTTTTTCGTGCACATTGCTTTCGCTGTAGTTCACACTTCCTTTTTCCAATATCCCTCTTACTTCCTTTTCGCTGATGCCGCGGCAGTTCATCTGGCAGCGAGCCGTTTCATCATATCGCATCCATTGTGAATAAAGCTCTTCCAGTTTTACCGTTGAAGGCATCTGGCAGGCCTTGCCTTTCGTAATTACATTCACCAGGAGAACGCCAATGAGCAGTCCGAAGATGTAGAACTTAAGCCGGCGTATAAAATCTGCTTTCTTGCTGCGCTGCATATTAAATGGCGGCCATTAGCAGGTCGATGTCCTTGTAAGGAAGCTTGAACAGCTCCGCGAGGTATTGGTTGGTAAGAATACCGTTGTAGATATAAACGCCGTTCCTAACGCCCGCCGAGTTCTTGAGCATGCGCTCCACGCCGCCCTCTTCACCAATATTGATAAGGATCTGCGCGAAAATGGTGCTGAAAGCATAAGAAGCGGTGCGCGATACACGCGAAGCGATGTTGGGCACACAATAATGGATAACACCGTGCTTACGGAAAACAGGATTGGTATGATTGGTCACCTTAGAGGTTTCGAAACAACCGCCCTGGTCGATGCTCACGTCAACGATCACCGAACCAGCTTTCATCTCGCTCACCATGGCCTCTGAAACCACAAGGGGAGTACGACCGTGTGTGGACCGGATAGCTCCAATAACCACATCCGCTGTCTTCAGATTCCTTGCCAGCACTTTAGGCTGGATGATGGAAGTAGAGATACGCATGCCCAGGTCGCTCTGGAGCCTGCGCAGTTTATATACTGAGTTATCGAATACTTTTACGGAAGCTCCCAGTCCGAGTGCTGCCCTTGCGGCGAACTCACCAACGGTACCGGCGCCCAGGATCACCACCTCGGTGGGGGAAATACCCGAGATACCACCCATGATGGCACCCTGGCCATTGTTTACGTTGCTAAGGTATTCGGCAGCGATAAGGATGGAAGTGCCTCCCGCGATCTCGCTCATCGAACGGATAACGGTATAAATACCTTCCTCATCCTTTATCCAGTCGAACGCAACAGCGGTGACCTTTTTCGCGATGAGCTGCTTCACAAAGTTCTCGGGCTGCACGGTGAGCTGCAAAGCCGAGATCAGCGTTTGCTTGGGCTGCATCATTTCGATCTCCTGAAGCGATGGAGGTGCTACTTTAAGTATGATATCGGCCTTGTAAACATCGGCGGGTGAATAAACGATCTCCGCTCCTGCTTCGCTATAGTCATTGTCCTGGAAATTGGACATCTTACCAGCGTTGGTCTCCACCACTACTTTGTGGCCATTGTTCACCAGCAGGTTAACAGCATCGGGCACCAGGGCCACTCGGTTCTCCTGGAACGAGGTTTCGCGGGGGATGCCGATGAAGAGCTTTCCCTTCTTCCTTGCCACTTCCAACATTTCTTCCTGGGGCAAAAGGGCACCTTTCGCCAGGGAGGCCAACACTTCTCTCGATGTCTTCATAACGTCTTACCGGGATAAAAGAAAAGGATACGGGGGTCCAGCTTTCTCATAAAGGAGAGCAAATTTACGAAACGTGAAGCTAAGGAACAAGCTATTTTACAAAAAGCTCAGCAAGCGGCGCTCTCCCTGCACTTCCAGCCTCACTTTAAGCGTGCCGGGAGGCAGCAAAGCTTCTATCTTTTCGGGCCATTCGATGAGGCAAAGCCTGCCTGAATAGAAATAGTCCTCGTAGCCCATGTCGAAGGCCTCGGCGGTATCTTTTATCCTGTAAAAATCGAAATGATATAGGGCTTCCCCCGAGGAGCTCCGGTATTCGTTGATGATCGAAAAGGTAGGGCTTGAAGTAGCATCCTTCACCCCCAGCGCCGCACAAAGGGCCTTGATAAAGGTGGTCTTTCCGGCACCCATCTCGCCGTAAAAGGCGATGACCTTGCGATCGGCGATGGCAGAAAGAAATTCACCTGCCGTTTCAGGCAGGACCGCAGTGGAATCGATGACAATACTGCCTCTGATCACTTGGGCGAAAGCGCTACATAGGGGATCAGCATCTCCTCCAGCGAAACACCGCCATGCTGGAAGGTATTGCGGTAATAGGTAACGTAATAATTGTAGTTATTGGGGTAAGCGAAAAACTGGTCCTCCTTAGCAAAAATGAAGGCCTGGCTTACGTGTTGCTTAGGCAAAAAGGCATCCGAAGGATTGCGAACCTCGTACACATCCTTTTTCTCATAACTGAGGCTCTTGCCCTGCTTGTACCTAAGGTTGGTATTGGTGTTCTTATCCCCTACCACCTTACTGGGCTCGGTCACCTTAATAGTGCCGTGATCGGTAGTGATGATTAGCCTTGCCTTTTTGGAAGCTAGCTGCTTAATGATATCATGCAAAGGCGAATGCTCGAACCAGGAAAGGGTAATGGAACGGTAAGCGCTTTCATCATCGGCCAGTTCGCGGATCACCTCCATCTCTGTACGGGCATGGCTCAGCATGTCAACGAAGTTATAAACGATCACGTTCAGCTTATTGAGAAGAAGGTTGTTGACACTTTCGGCCAGCTTCTTACCCGCGGCGTGGTTGGTGATCTTATTATAGGAGCATTTAATGTCCTTACCCCAGCGTTTGAGCTGCGCCTGCAGTAACTCTTCCTCGTGCATGTTCTTGCCGCCTTCATCTTCATCATTAAGCCAAAGGTTAGGATACTTTTTCTCTATCTCCGATGGCATGAGCCCTGCAAAAAGGGCATTACGCGCATATTGGGTGGCGGTAGGAAGTATGCTGCAATAAAGTTCTTCGGAGTCCACCCTGAAATACTCGCCGATAATAGGTTGTATCATCTTCCACTGGTCGAAGCGCAGGTTATCGATCACCACCAGGAATATGGGACCCTCTTTAGCAAGCTCAGGCGCCAGCCTGCTCTTTAATAGCGTATGCGAAAGCAGGGGCACCTCGGGCATAAGTCCATGCAACCATTTAAGGTAATTGGCCTCGATGAACTTTCCGAACAGCTTATTGGCTTCTGTCTTCTGCATTTGCAGGATCTCTGCCATGCTGTCGTCTTTGCTCTTTTCCAGCTCCAGTTCCCAGTACACCAGCTTCCGGTACACCTCTATCCATTCCTTATAGCTAAGCTTATCGCTCAGCGTCATGCCTATGTTACGGAAGTCCTGCTGGTAGCCCGAAGTGGTCTTTTCGCTGATAAGCCGCTTGTTGTCGAGGGTCTTTTTGAGCGAAAGCAATATCTGATTAGGATTTACAGGCTTGATAAGGTAGTCAGATATCTTGGAACCGATCGCGTTCTCCATAATGCCTTCGTCTTCGCTCTTGGTGATCATCACCACAGGCAGCTCGGGATTATGCACCTTGATGCGGTTGAGGGTCTCTAGCCCGCTGAGGCCGGGCATGTTCTCATCGAGAAAAACAATATCGAAGTTCTGCTGCTTCACCAGGTCGAGTGCCCCGTCGCCGCTGTTGGCGGTTTGCACCTCGTAGCCTTTTTCACGCAGGAAAAGTATGTGTGGTTTAAGCAGATCGATCTCGTCGTCGGCCCAAAGGATATTTATCTTGCTCATTGGCTGTTATTGATTAAAAACACAAAGTTAGCAGAATAAACGGCCAATTAAGTTCGCCAGGTATACCTGTTTTGCTTTTGCGATGTTTTATTATATCTTTGTTCATTCCATGAACCAACCATCTTAAAAACCACCACATGAAAACAAAACTTACCCTCATCGCGCTCGTAGTGGCGGGCGCAGCACAGGCTCAAACCCTGTACAAGGAAACCTTCGGGAACCTTACGCTTTCCACTATCAACAGCGTGAGCTGCGCAACTGTGCCGGCAAACATGCAGCTTATCAACGTAGGCAATAAAGTAGCCGACGCAAGCACTAACAACAGGCCTTTTAACGCGTCTCCTTTCACTACCACAGCCTGGGTAGCGGCTTCAGTAACCACTTCGGTTACCGACACCGCCGGTGAATCAACCTCATGGCTTAACCCTTTTGGTGTAGCCGACAAGTGGCTGATCACCCCTCCTATCAGCGGCATCAACGCCAGCACTGTGCTGAGCTGGGAAGCTTTTGCTCCTGACGCGCAGTATGCTGATGGTTACGAGGTTTGGGTATCTGCAGCGGCAGGCGCCAGCAGCACTCCCACCACTACCGACTTCACCGCGTTGGGAACCAACAAAGTGTTCACGATCGCTGCTGAAGCCTCCACCGGTTTCGTACCGCACGGTATTTCTCTTACTGCTTTCGCAGGACAAACCGTACGCGTTGCTTTCCGTAACAACAGCAACGACAAATTCCACCTGTATGTTGATGACATTATGGTGGTTGCCAACGTATCGGCGAAAGAAGGCGCGGTAACTTCTGCAGCTTCAAGCGCCACTATCCTTGGCCCTTCAGGCGGCAACGTAAATCTTACCGCTGTACTTAAGAACAACGGTTCTTCAACCATCACCAGCGCGGTGATCAAGTACAAGATCGACAATGGCGCCGCTGTTCCCCAAACCTTTAATCCCAACATCGGCTTTACCGGTACTTTCAACGCTGTGTTCAACGCAGTTTCTGTGACCGGTGTAGGCGCTCACAAGATCAAGATGTGGGTTGACGATATCAATACCACCGGCCCCGACGGCAATGCTTCTAACGACACTTCTTCTGTTTGGGTGTACGTTGCCAGCCAAACCGTTCAGCGCAAAGTGCTTTACGAAGGTTTCAGCAGCTCTACTTGCGGACCCTGCGCTTCAGCAAACCCCGCGCTTCACGCGTTCCTTGTTGCCAACGGTGTAAACACCACCAATGGTAAAGTGGCCGCTGTAAAATACCAGATGAACTACCCCGGTGCCGGCAATGATCCTGCTTACACCACTGAGGCTACCACCCGTCACAACCTTTACCAGGTGGCAGGTATTCCCCACGGTGTAGTAGACGGCAATACATGGAGCGATCACCCTGCTAACATCACACAAGGTGTTATCGACGGTGATTACAACATACCTTCACCCTGGGAATTCCAGAGCCTGGCATTCAACCCTGCCGGCACTACCCTTACAGGTACCCTTAAGTCGTATGTTGACTACGACAACACCAACGGCAAACTGAAACTGTTCTGCGCTTTTACTGAGGATATGTTTACCTCTGGCGACAACGGACACGGTGTTCAGTCGAACGGCGAAACCACCTGGTATGAAGTAATGCGTAAGATGGTTCCCAACGACCAGGGCACCACGCTTCCCAACCAGACCAATAACGGCAACACGCCTATCAACCTGAGCTTCACCTTCAGCGGTACTCCCAAAGTATTCACCTCTACCAGCAAAATGACCGCTGTAGTGTGGGTACAGGACATGACCGACCTTCACGTTTACCAGGCAGGTGTTGCAGGCAACGCTACCGCTATTATTGATGCCGACAGCAAGCTCAGCACGCTCGATATTTACCCGAACCCCACCAACGAGAACGCTACCATCCGTTTCACACTCAAGAATACTGAGAACGTGGAGATCAGCGTTTACAACATGATGGGCGAAATGGTTCAGAGCAACAAGCTTGGCAGCCTGATGAGCGGCTCGCACTCAACCGCGATCGACGCTTCCGGCCTTGCTAATGGAATGTATCATGTGAACGTAACTGTTGGCGGCCAGACCACCAGCAAGAAGTTCGCTGTTCAGAAGTAATTAATTTATCCTGAGGGTCTCCGGCATTGCCGGGGATCCTCTTTTTTAAAATGAAGAAGATACTCGCTCTATTTGTGACGGTACTGGCCGCTGGGAATATTTCCTTCTCCCAGAACTATACTTTCGACCCCTCTTCGAAGCAATTGGTCATTAACCTGCCGCTAAATGACAGCGACTTTAAGGGCATTTACTTCAAGAATGTGTCTTCTTCGCCTCTCACCCTGAACTGGACCCTTTTATCGACGAATACCCTTAGCGACTGCATGTTTGGTATGTGTGCTTCCGGAAACTGTTTGAATGGTATTCCGGCTACTGGTACCTTTCCAATATTGCAAGCTTCGGATACGGGCTGGGTAAAGTTGCATTGCTTTACCGGCAATACTCCCGGCACCAACGTGATAAAGATCCTTGTAGGTGAGAGCCAGAAAACGATGGACACACTTACCTTTATTATTACTGTTTCGCCTACAGGAATAAAGGAACAAAAGCATAAATTGTCTTTCGACGTTTTTCCGAACCCCGCTTCCGATAAGATCAGCCTGAAGTTGCAGGATCAGCAAGTTCGCTCTGGCGAACTCCAGGTGTATAACCTTAGCGGCGAAACGGTGATGCAACAGACTCTAACCAATGGGTCCATTGATATCCGCTCACTGGCTCCGGGCCTTTATTTCTTACGCCTTCGCTCGGGCGAAAAGCTCTATTCAACCCGGTTCCTGAAGAACTAGGACCATTATCCTTTAACCATTTTCCTGTATCTTTGGGGCCCTTGAACAGTCCTAAAAAAATAGCTTTTCACACCCTTGGCTGCAAGCTGAACTATTCAGAGACCTCCTCTATTGCAAGGCAATTCGAGAAAGAAGGTTTTCTGAAGGTAGAGTTCAGCGAACAGGCCGACGTTTACGTGGTGAACACCTGTTCGGTGACCGAGAATGCCGACAGGGAGTGCCGCCAGGTGGTGCGCAACGCTTTGGCACTTTCACCCGAAGCTTTCATCGCCGTTATAGGCTGTTATGCGCAGCTGAAACCCGAAGAGATCGCCTCCATTGATGGCGTTGACCTGGTGCTGGGCGCCAATGAGAAGTTCAAGCTGCCTCACTATGTGGGTGAAGCCGTAAAAAAACAAAAGGCCGCTGTTTATTCCTGCGATATTGATACCGCTGAAACATTTACCAGCGCCTATTCTTTTGGCGACCGCACCCGTGCCTTCCTGAAAGTGCAGGACGGCTGCGATTATAACTGTTCTTTTTGCACTATACCGCTTGCCCGAGGCAAAAGCCGAAGCGGCAGCATTGAAAGCGTGTTGAAAGATGCCCGTGAGATCGCCGCATTGGGTGTGAAGGAGATCGTACTCACCGGCGTTAACATCGGCGATTTCGGCAACAACAAAGAAAGTTTCCTTGAACTTGTAAAAGCATTGGATGAAATAGAAGGCATAGAACGTTTCCGCATCTCCTCCATTGAGCCCAACCTGTTGAAGGATGAGATCATAGAATTCGTTGCCAGGTCGAAACGCTTTGTGCCTCATTTCCATATCCCGCTCCAGTCGGGCTCCAACAAAACACTGCGCGCCATGCGCCGCAGGTATGTGCGCGAGCTGTATACCGAACGGGTGGCAAAGATCAAGTCGCTGATGCCGCATTGCTGTATCGGTGTGGATGTGATCGTAGGATTTCCCGGCGAGACGGAAGCTGATTTCCTCGAGACCTATAATTTCATTAACGACCTCAACATTTCCTACCTGCATGTGTTCACTTATTCAGAGCGTGAGAACACGGAAGCCGCGGAAATGAGTGAAGTTGTTCCTGTTGCCGAGCGCAAGAAGCGCAACAAAATGCTGCGTATCCTCTCCGAGAAAAAGCGCAGGGCCTTTTATGAGAACCACCTTGGCGAAACACGCAAGGTATTGTTCGAGGCCGAGAACAACGAGGGCTTTATCTCAGGCTTTACCGATAATTATATACGTATTAAAACAACCTATCAGGCTTCACTAGCCAACCAAACCATTTTGGTACAATTGCAGCAAATGGCCGACGACGGCGCTGTGCTGGTACCGGAACCCGAACCCGCCTATGTATCCTAACCTCTATTACGCATTCCAGGACCTCTTTGGCATTGAGCTTAACTTCCTGAAGATGTTCCAGAGCTTCGGCTTCTTCGTGGCGGTATCGTTCCTGCTGGCCAGCTATTTTTTCGCCAAGGAATTGAAACGTAAGGAAGGGCTCGGCTTGTTGAAAGCTACCAGCAGCAAGGTATTGAAAGGCGCGCCTGCCACTGCCGCTGAACTAGTCACCTCGGCGATCATTGGTTTCCTGTTAGGCTATAAACTGATCTATATCGCTTTTAACTTCAGCTCCTTTTTAGAAGATACCCAAGGACATCTTCTTTCGCTCGACGGCAGTATTTTCGGGGGCGTTGTTTGCGCCGCTGTGTTCGCTTTTTATAAGCGCCAGGAAAAGGAGAGAGAGAAGCTGAGCGAACCTGCCATGGTGGAAGTGACACTGCGCCCTCATGAACACGTGGGTAATATGACCTTGCTTGCCGCGGTTGGAGGATTGCTTGGGGCCAAGATATTTCACAACCTGGAGAACTGGAATGACTTTATGGAAGACCCTATAGAGCAACTCCTTTCCTTCAGCGGACTCACTATGTATGGCGGCCTGATCGTTGGCGCAGTTTGCGTATTGTGGTATGCACGTAAGAACGATCTTACTCTGACCCACGTGGTGGATGCTTGCGCGCCGGGGCTTATGCTCGCTTATGGCACTGGCCGCATCGGCTGCCACATTGCCGGCGACGGCGACTGGGGCATCAATAACCTGGCACCTAAACCGGGCTGGATGAGCTTTCTTCCTGACTGGACCTGGGCGTATAGCTACCCGCATAATGTGAACAGTTCTGGAGTGTTGATCCCAGGCTGCGAAGGGCCCTATTGCAAAGTCCTGCCTCACCCTGTATTTCCAACTCCTTTCTATGAAGCGGTGCTTTGCATAGCACTCTTTTTCGTTCTGTGGTCCCTTAGAAAGAAAATAACAACCCCCGGAGTTCTTTTCTCGCTTTATCTTCTTCTGAACGGCATTGAACGTTTCCTGATAGAAAAGATACGCGTGAACAATCCTGTTTTCGGAACGAGCTTTACACAGGCCGAGATCATTTCCTTCTTCCTTATCCTTACCGGCATCTTTGGCATCTGGTGGTTCCGTAAGAACAAAGCAACTCCGCTTTCCACATGAACCTGGAGGAGATCTGCAAAGAAGTATGTAAGCTGAGCGCGGAGACCGGTAAGTTCATTCGCACTGAGGCAGGCAAGATAAAAGCCAGCCAGGTGGAAGTAAAGGACCGCAACAGCCTGGTCACTTATGTTGACAAGACCTCGGAAGAGAAATTGGTAAAAAGGCTTGCAGAACTTATTCCCGGCGCGGGCTTCATTACCGAGGAGAACACCATCAGCAAAAAAGGCGATAACTATAAATGGGTGATCGATCCGCTTGACGGCACCACCAATTTCATTCATGGTATTCCCTGCTATTGTATCAGTATTGGCCTGCTCCGCGACTATACTCCTATCATGGGTGTGGTGCATGAGCTGAACATGGACGAGTGTTTTTATTCCTGGGAAGGAGGAGCGGCTTATATGAACGGCAAAGAGATCCGTGTATCAGGTGCCGAATCGCTCGGTGATTCGCTGGTGGCCACCGGCTTTCCTTATTATGACTACGAGCGGCAGGAAGAATACATGGCTCTTTTCAAACACTTCATGCGCGAAACGCGCGGCTTACGGCGCCTGGGCTCGGCCGCTGCCGACCTGGCCTATGTTGCCGCGGGAAGGTTCGATGCGTTTTATGAATACAGCCTGCACCCCTGGGATGTGGCCGCGGGCGCATTCCTTGTTCAGCAGGCAGGGGGAAAAGTGAGCGACTTCCGCGGGGGCAATGATTACATTTTCGGACAGGAGATCGTTGCGACCAATGAAAAGGTTTACGAGGAATTTCTTACGGCTGTAAAAATGTATTTTAGGGATTGATGTTTAAGAAGCTTCTCAAAAGCTGGAACACCAGGTACAAGAACTATATCCCGGCCGACCTTTGGGCCTTCCTTATCTTTATACTCGTTTTTATTATTGGGGTGTTGGTGATCTGGTGACGCGCCTATGGTTCGACTCCGCTCACCATGACGGCGCTTGTCACCCCGAGCGGAGTCGAGGGGTCAGGGAAACATCTTCCCGGGATTGAGTATCCCTTTCGGATCGAACAGTTTTTTGATACCCTTCTGAAGCTCCAGTGTTACTTTCGGAAAAGCAATATCCATATAGGGCTTCTGCACCAAACCAATGCCGTGCTCACCTGAAATGGTTCCACCCAGCTTCACACATAGCTCAAATATCTCGCGGATGCCTGAACTGAGCTTACCATTCCAGTCGGCATCGCTCATCTCCCCTTTTACAATGTTCACGTGCAGGTTACCATCGCCGGCATGGCCGTAGCATACCGACCTGAAGCCGTATTTCTTTCCAATGTCCTTTACTCCTTTCAGCAGCTTAGGTAATTCAGCGCGGGGAACAACAGTGTCTTCTTCCTTATATACCGAATTCGACTTCACCGCTTCCGCAACGCTCCTTCTCATCTTCCAGAGCTGAGCCTTTTGCTGTTCGCTGTCGGCGAAAAGTATCTCATCGCAATCGTGCTGCATCATCACTTCACTTACCCTTTCGGCTTCACGGTTGATCACGTCCATATCATTGCCATCCACCTCCACCAGCAAATGTGCCTGCACTTCGTCCTTTATCTGTAACGATATCCCATCCACATATTTCAACACCCAATCAATGGCATCGCGTTCCATAAACTCCATGGCGCTGGGAACAATGCCCGCGCGGAATACCGCTGATACCGCTTCACAGGCCTTTTCGGCCGAGAAGAAGGGAACAAGCATCACCACATTGTTCTTGGGATAAGGGATCAATTTAAACACCACTTTGGTGATTACACCCAGCATGCCTTCACTGCCCACCATTAGTTGGGTAAGATTAAATCCTGTAGAGTTCTTCAACACGTTCGCTCCGGTCCAAATGATCTCACCCGTGGGTAGCACCACTTCGAGATTAAGAACATATTCCTTTGTAACGCCGTACTTCACCGCTTTGGGTCCGCCGGCACTCATGGCCAGGTTACCGCCAATAAAACAGCTGCCTTTGCTGGCCGGATCGGGAGGGTAGAAAAGTCCTTTCTCTTTCACCGCGTCCTGGAACACCTCGTTGATAACACCGGGCTCCACAGTAGCTTGCAGGTTACGCTCATCGATCTCGAGTATCTTATTAAAGCGGTCCATGGAAAGGATCACACCGCCGAATACAGGCAAGGCCGCCCCGCTGAGGCCTGTACCGGCACCGCGGGGAGTAAGCGGAATACGTTCTTCGTTACATAGCTTCAATACCTCCGATATTTCCTGCGCGGTTCGCGGCCTTATCACCACCTCCGGCATATAGCGCAGGTCTTCGGTCTCATCGTGGCTGTGGTTCTCTAAGCTCTCTTTATCAAGCAATACATACTCCTCTCCTACCGCTTTTCGGAAACGTACAAGTGTGGCCTGTGTGATTTTGTTGAACTGCAAGGAATGAGTAATTTCGACAAAATTAAAAAATATGGTGTTTGTTCGACAGTCCATGCCTACTTGCCCGCCGAAGCTTCAGCAAAGGCGGGTGCTGAAAAAAATATTGATGGTGGCATTTGTTGCTACCGCCTTTACCTGTGTTGCACAGAAGAAAGACATCCGTCTCGAAGACATCTGGGCCCAGCCCACTTTCCGTTTCGATTATGTGTACGGCCTCAACTCCATGAAGGATGGAGAGCATTACAGCAGCATTGATGAAACCACAGGCAACGTAGATGAATACGATTATGCTTCCGGGAAAAAAGCCGCTACTATCCTGAAGGTGGCCGACCTCGTACCCGAAGGCAAGAAAGACCCCATTCAAATGGAGGACTACCAGTTCAGTGATGATGAAGGCAAATTATTGCTTCCCACTGAATCGGACGCCATCTATCGCCATTCAGAAAAATCGAACTACTACGTTTACGACCGCAAGAGCAAAAAACTAATGAAGCTCTCAGAGGGTGGCAAGCAGATGTACGCCACTTTTTCACCCGATGCCAGTATGGTGGCCTTTGTGCGCGACAATAACATCTTTATTAAAGAACTGGCCACCAATAAGGAGGTACAAGTAACTTCCGATGGCCTCTTTAACAGCATCATCAATGGCGCTGCCGACTGGGTATATGAAGAAGAGTTCAGCTTCGCCCAGGCCTTTTCATGGTCGCCCGACGGCAAGAAGATCGCCTTTTACAAGTTCGATGAGAGCAAGGTGAAGGAGTTCCAGATGGCCGAGTTCGGCACATTGTATCCCGGCAATTACAAATACAAATACCCCAAGGCGGGTGAAACCAACTCGGTGGTAAGCATTCATATTTACGATGTGGCCGGCAAGAGCACCAAAACTGTCAACATCGGCCCAGAGAAAGACCAATACATTGCCCGACTCCAATGGAGCAAGGACCCTAACACCCTTTCGCTGCTTCGCCTCAACAGGTTGCAGAACAAGGCAGAACTGCTTTTCGCCAACGCGCAAACGGGTGAGACCAAGATCGTGTATGTGGAAGAAAGCAAGACCTATGTTGACATCCACGAGAGCCAGGGCGACTTCTGCCATTTTTTGGAGAACAAACAGCAGTTCATAATTATGAGCGAGCGCGACGGCTTCAACCACCTGTACCTGCTCGACATGAACGGTAACCTGCTCAACCAGATCACTAAGGGTACCTGGGATGTGATGAGCATTGAAGGTATTGACGAGAAGAACAAAACCATCTTTTACATTTCCACGGAGGTGGCCGCCATTGACCGCGACCTTTACTCTGTTGGGTTCGACAGCAGCAATAAAAAGAAACTGTCGACAGGCGCCGGCAACAACAAGCCCGATTTCAGCAGGACCTGCAAATACTACATCAATGTGTTCTCCGACGCTAACACTCCTTACATGATCACCCTTCATAACGCATCGGGCAAACAATTAAGGGTACTGAAGGACAATGTGGAGCTCAAGAAAAAACTGCGCGAGTACAAGATCAGCCCAAAGGAGTTCTTCACCTTTAAAGCAGCCTCGGGCGACATCCTTAATGGCTGGATGATGAAGCCTGCCGATTTTAACCCTAACCGCAAATACCCGGTGTTCATGACAGTGTATGGCGGACCCGGAGTGAATACGGTGAACAACGCCTGGGGCGGCGCCGATTTTTTCTGGCACCAGCTGATGGCACAAAAAGGTTATATCGTTATTTCGGTAGACAACAGGGGCACCGGCGGCAGAGGCGCTGAGTTCAAGAACTGCACCTATAAGCAACTGGGCAAACTGGAAACAGAAGACCAGATAGACGCGGCGAAATACATGGGTTCCCTGCCTTACGTTGATAAAGACCGAATTGGGATCATGGGTTGGAGCTACGGCGGTTATATGTCATCGCTTTGTATTACCAAAGGCGCAGATTATTTCAAGGCAGCTATCGCGGTAGCACCTGTTACTAACTGGAGATATTACGATACGATCTATACCGAACGCTATCTTCAAACACCACAGGAGAACGCGTCCGGCTATGACGAAAACTCACCCATCAATTTCGTGAGCCGCATGAAAGGCAAATACCTGCTGGTGCACGGAACTTCTGATGACAACGTGCATTTCCAGAATACAGTGGAAATGGTAACGGCGCTTACGAAGGCCAACAAGCAGTTCGACCTGGCGATCTATCCCAACAAGAACCACGGTATCTATGGCGGCAATACCCGTTTGCAATTGTATAACAAGATGACCGATTTCCTGGTACAGAACCTGTAAGAGTAAAAAATCCTATATTCGCACAAATCAAAACCCCACACATGGCGGAAGAAATTAAAAAGTCAGGCTTTCCGAAAAGTATTCCTTACATCATCGGCAACGAGGCCGCGGAGCGTTTCAACTTCTATGGCATGAAGGCGATCCTCACCACTTTTTTGGTGAGCCAGTTCTTCAATCCCGGCGCTGACCCGGCACTTACCGAAACAGCGCAGGCACAGGCCAACGAAAAGACCCACTTGTTCATTTCTCTTGCATACGTAATGCCCTTGCTTGGCGGCATGATGGCCGACTGGTTCTGGGGCAAGTACCGCACCATCCTTTGGCTTTCTCTTGTTTACTGTATAGGTAACGCCTGCCTTGCCATCTTCGATGCCGACCTTAACATGTTCATGTTCGGGCTCCTGCTCATTGCCATGGGATCGGGGGGCATCAAGCCTTGTGTTTCCGCTAACGTGGGCGACCAGTTCGACAAATCGAATGAACACCTGATCTCGAAGGCATTCGATATGTTCTACTTCAGCATCAACTTCGGCTCTTTCTTCTCTACTCTTCTTATCCCGATCATGTGGAAGCATTACGGTGCTTCTGTTGCTTTCGCGATCCCCGGGGTGCTTATGCTCCTTGCCACTTTCGTGTTCTGGCTGGGACGTAAAAAATATGTGAGGGTGCCTCCTTCAGGATTTAAGAACGAGGAGTTTTATAATATCAATTTCTACTCCCTGTTCAACTCAAGCAAATCGGCCAAGGAAGTGAATACCATGAGGCCTTTGCTGCTGATGTCACCCATCGCCGCGGGTTTTGTGGCCTTTATCATCGCACTCGCCATTGACGTGGAATTGATCAACAACCCCTATGTTATCCTCCTTCCTTTCTCGGGTATTTTCCTTTTCTTCCTTATCGTCGGCATCGGATCTATCATGAAGCGCATGAGGAGGGGCGAAGGCCTTTACGATGTAGCGCTCCGAAAATATTCGGCCAAACAGGTGGCCGGTGTGAAGTCGGTTTGGAAAGTTCTGGCGGTATTCGCCTTCATCCCTTTCTTCTGGGCATTGTATGACCAGAACGGTTCGGAGTGGGTGCTACAGGCCAAGTCGCTCGACCTCGATTGCTTCGGCATCACCTGGCTGCCCGAGCAGATCCAGGCGATCAACCCCATCCTTATCCTTGCCTTCATCCCCTTATTCTCCCTGGGCCTTTATCCCATGCTCGAACGGATGGGCCTGAAGGTGACACCGCTCCGCAAGATCGGCGCGGGCCTTGTGTTCACAGCCCTTTCCTTCGTGATCATCGCCTGGCTTCAAGGGCAGATCGACGCTGGCGAAAAACCCAATGTTATCTGGCAAATACTCGCCTATACCATCCTTACCGCTGGTGAGATCCTGATCTCCATCACAGGTCTTGAGTATGCTTATACACAAGCTCCCAAAACGATGAAGTCGGTGATCATGTCCTTCTGGCTGCTCACAGTATCGCTTGGCAATATCCTGGTTACCCTCATCAATAACAACAAGGCCAACCAGGGTTTCTTCGCGCAGTTCGAAGGCGCCAGCTATTACTGGCTGTTCCTTGGCATTGTTACCGGAGTATTCGTTATTTACCTGGTGGTTTCCAGCCTTATTAAGGAAGGAGAGAAGATCACACAGGATGCCTGATAGCATCTGAGCGAGCAATGGCATCCGCCTTCATTCCCGGCCAGCGTTTCGACCTTGGTTTAACTGTTCTTTCCGAAGAGGATATTATCTCCTTCGCGAAAGCTTTCGACCCCCTGGATTTTCATACCGATAAAGGCGCCGCTGAAAAAAGTTTCTTCAAAGGCCTCGTGGCCAGCGGTCCGCATATTTTTACCCTGGTACACCGCACTCAATGGATCCCTCTGTTCGGAAAAACGGTACTGGCCGGCCTGGGCGTGGATAAATGGAGGTTCTTCCTCCCTGTTTACCCAGGCAAAAAGATCCTTTCAGCAGTGACCGTACAGAATGTAAAGGCCAATCCTGAAAAAAAACACGCTGCCGTTACCTGGTTTTACGAGTTCAAAAACGAGGAGGGGGCCCTGGTACAAAGTTTGGAGATGACGGTATTGCATAAAATTGACTAATTTTATTTAAAATCATTTCCATGAAAAGGGCTTTTCTCAATACTCTCCTTGTCCTGTTCCTTTTCTCCGTTGCCGGCTTTACCGGGCAGGGTCCTAAAAAGGGTACGCCCGAAAAGATCAAATGGTATAGCTTCCAGGAAGCGGTGGAACTTGGCAAGAAAAAACCCAAGAAAGTATTCATCGACGTTTATACCGAATGGTGCGGATGGTGCAAGCGTATGGACGCCACCACCTTCAGCGACCCGGTGATCAGCAAGCTTATGAACAAATATTTCTACCCGGTGAAGCTTGACGCCGAGATGAAGGATAGCGTAAGGTTCAACAACGTTACATTCGTGAACCCCAATCCTGAAAATGCCCGCTCGCCCCATCAGCTTGCCTATGCCTTACTAAAAGGCCAAATGGGTTATCCTACCAGCGTTTTGCTAAACGAAAAGTTCGAAATGATACAGCCCCTTTCCGGTTACCTTACTACTGAGGCGCTTGAACCTATCCTTGAGTATATTGGCGGGGGTTACCCGGAGAAGAAGATCACTTTCGAGGATTTCAAAAAGACCTTTAAGAGCGAACTGAAAAAGGAGCCCGAAAAAAAGGAAACGGAAAAGAAAGAGCCCGCGAAGAAACAGTTATGAAGCTAAAGGAAAAGATACAGGAGATCCTCCAGCAGCAGAAGTATACCTACCTCGACCTGGCCAACCACCTGGGCGTAACGGAAAACGACCTTGATTTCGCGCTGGAGAACAATACCCTTGAGATACGCGTACTGGAGCTCATAAGTAAAGAATTAAGAATACCCCTCTACAGTTTTTTCCGCGACATCGATCATGGTTACGATTATACACAGGAACCGTATTACAATGTTAACATCTGGTCGAAGGAAGAGACAGCGCTGCGCATGAACATTGCCGCACTGCAAAAAGAGGTGGAACTGCTCAAGAGTGAGCTGCGCCAGAGAGACCTGCTCATTGAAGCGCTGGAAAGCCAGCTGAAGAAAAAAGCCTGATCCAAGCGGCACCCGAGTATGACCAACGAAGAAAAGATCAACCTCATAGGGCAAAAGATCCTTCTTCTTTCCAGCAACCTGGATAAATACAAAGCCGAGCTTGAGACCCTCAAGAAACAACTCGAGCTATTACAGGGCACACCGAACATAAAACCGGTAGAGCCGGTGGTGATCATTCCACCTGTTGTACAAACACCGCCAGTTGTTGATATCCCGAATGTTCTTCCTCCACAAGAACAAAAACCTGTGGAGCAAAAGATCACCTATACCATTCCCCCTGCCCCGCAGCAGCAGTACCAGCAGCCGAAGCCAAAGAAAGACGTCAATATCGAAGCCTATATCGGTGGAAGCCTTATCAGCATTATCGGCATCGGGATATTGGTGATCGGCATTGCCATTGGGGTGAAGTATGCCATCGACGAAGGATGGATAAATCCGCTGACACGCATTGTGCTGGGATACCTGGCCGGAGCGCTCATCCTCTTCTTTGCTTTCCGCTTAAAAGCGAAATACAAAGCATTCAGTGCCGTACTGCTTAGCGGCGGCATGGCCTCGCTGTACTTCACCACCTTTGCCGCCTACGCTTTTTACGCGCTGCTGCCGCAGGTGGGTGCCTTTGCCCTCATGGTAGCCTTTACGGCTTTCACCGTGTTTGCCGCTACGATGTACAACCTCCAGGTGATCAGCGTTGTTGGTCTCGTAGGCGCTTATGCCGTGCCTTTCCTTTTGAGCGATGGCTCAGGCCGCGTGGAAGTATTACTGGGATATATGTCGGTGATCAATGTTGGTGTTTTGATCTTGTCGTTCAAAAAGGACTGGAATGTTTTGAACCACCTCGCCTACGCGCTCAGCTGGCTCATCTTCTCTACCTGGTTCCTTAGCTCTTACAACGCTGAGAAGCACCAGGGCATCGCCATTGCTTTCAGCCTCGTATTCTTTCTCACCTTTTATGTAAGCCTCATGGCCTATAAAACCGTGAAGAAGGAACCCTTCAGCGCCTGGGATGTGGTAAGGCTGTTGCTTAACAGCTTTATCTATTTCAGCATCGGCTACTCCATCTTCAGCGATATAAGCGAAGGGCAATGGCTGGGACTCTTCACACTGGGAAATGCCGTGGTACATTTTGTCTTCGGCTATTCCGTATACATCAACAAGCAAGTGGACCGCAAGCTTTTTTACCTGCTTATGGCCATGGTACTTTGCTTCATGACCATAGCGGTGCCTGTACAGCTGGAGGGCAACTGGGTGACCTTGTTCTGGGCCGCTGAAGTGTTCCTGCTGTTCTGGATAGGAAGGGTAAAAGACGTTCGTTTTTATGAATGGCTGTCGTTTTCAATGATACCGCTCGCCTTGTGCAGCCTCATGAACGACTGGGGCCATCTCTTCGACCTCCAGAGATACGACGGGATCAAGTACTGGACCCCTTTCCTGAACATCACTTTTTTCACCGCGCTGTTTTGCGCAGCCTCTTTTGCCGGCGTATTGTCTCTTGAGCACAAGAAACCCTTATTGCCCGAGCAAAAAAGCACGCCTGGCTTGTATACGGCATTACGCGTGATATTACCTGTACTGCTGCTGGCGATCGTTTACGTTTCTGTTCAGGGTGAGATCTCTTCTTTCTGGAGAAAGCAATATTATTTATCAGAGGTAATGGAGAAGAGCTCTTCCTATGCGCCTTCTGATGACTACACCTACCCTGTTTATGATACCATGCTGATCAAGCTAAATGACGTATGGAGCATGAACTATACTCTTCTGTTTGCGATCGCGGGCCTCTTTCTTGCCCTGCGCAAATGGAAGCAGGAAGCAGTGGCCTGGACGGCCTATGGCATTGGAATGTTCACTGTGCTCCTCTTCCTTTCAGGCGGCACCTTCGAATTGGGCAACCTGCGCGATGAGTATCTCTCAGGCTACCAGGCCAACTATTACGAGCATACTCCTTTCCTGGTATACATACGTTACATCGGCATCTTTTTGTTCTCGCTGCTACTGTTCCTCAGCTACCGGCTTTGCAAGAGCGAGCCGCTGAACAAATATGCCTTCAGCCGGATCTATGCGGGATCGCTGGTGCATGTGCTTATCCTTGGCATACTTACCGTAGAGCTCACCCACCTGGTTCATACTGCCAACTTTGGCAGCGACGAGAGCTACCGTGCGATGCGCTCAACTGAAAAGATCGGGTACACCGTTCTTTGGAGCCTGTATTCCTTCGGGCTTGTGATCTATGGCATCTTACGAAAGCAGCAGATCAAACGGATCACCGGCATTATCTTCTTCGGCATCTCCCTTATTAAGCTTTTACTTATCGACACCTATGACCTCAGCACCGGTTACCGTGTGGTGGCGTATATTATGCTTGGGGTGTTGCTCCTTTTGGTCTCTTTCCTTTACCAGCGGTTCAAGACGCTGCTTTTCGGCGATGATAATGAAAACAAGAATGAAACATAAAGCGTTTGCATTGGCCGGGGTGCTGCTGCCTTGCGCGCTCATGGCACAACTGAGCACCTATTCCTTTAAACGAAAACTGGAGAATACCAACAGCGAGGATTATTATTCCATTCCTCTTTCGCCTGATATCACCGCCAAAAGTCTTTCGGACCTTGCCGACCTGCGAATTTATCATGTGAGGGAGAAAGACAGTGTAGAGGTCCCCTATATCTATGAATGGCAGGGCCGCAGCTATGAAGAGAAACGCGAAGTGCCCTTCCAGCTCATCAATGTTTCGCAGGACGCAACCCATTCCTATGCTACGCTTAAGTTCGACGGGAAAAAGATCATAGAGCTTATCCAGCTTGACATCGCGGAGCTGAACTTCGATAAATACATCGAGCTCCAGGGAAGTAACGACAACCGCAGCTGGGAAACAATTCGTATGCGGGCGCGCATTCTCCGTATTTACAATGACCACGTTAACTACGGGTATTCCACCCTCCGTTTCCAGCCGGCAGAATACAGCTATTTCAGACTAGTGATGGACGACAGCGACGGGAAGCGTATAACGATAAATAAAGCCAATGCCTACGAGCCGGTATCCGTTAAGGGGGAGTTCACAGAGCTGAAGAGCGGCGGCTTCAAACGCACCGAGAACAAAGAGAACAAAACCACCGAGCTTCTTTTTGAGCTAGACAAGAACTACCGGGTTGCTTCGATCGAACTGCTTCCTGGAAAGGAAAAAGACTTTTACCGTAACGTGAACGTGTACTATGTCACCAGCGTTACCAAAGCGCCCAAAGGCGATATTGAAAATTGGTCGCTGCTCACCGCCTCGGTACTATCGGTTGATGAGAGCTGCAGCATTGAATGCTTCGACAGGCCGGTGAACAAGCTGAAGATAGAGATCGTTAACAACGATGACCAACCGGTACAGGTTGAAAAGATAAGGGCCTATGCAGGTAACTCGAGACTGGTGACGAAGCTGCCCGCTTCAGAGAACATCTACCTGGTTTATGGCAAAGCCGGCGACAATGGACCGCGCTACGACATGGAACATTTTGCGGACAAGATCCCTGATAAGCTTACCACATTGCTGCCCGGCGATGAGATGATGGTGAAGCAGCCGCAGGCCGAGAAGGCCATTGAACCGCTCATCAGCAACAAGGTTTGGCTATGGGTGGCCATGGGCGGGATTCTGCTCTTGCTCGGTATTTTCTCGCTCCGAATGCTTAAAAACGAGGGCAAAGGCTAATGACTTATCGGGCAGGCAGCCCTTTTGGTCGAAAACTGGGAATTTCATCGTTTTTTTCCTATCTTTGAAAAAACATAGTTCTTAATGAAGAAAAACTACTCCCTTTTAGTTTCTGCTTTCATCGCGCTTTCTTCCGCAACTCATTCGCAGAATACCTACGACTACGTTTATACCATGTTCCAGGCCAGTTGTAATGCTGGCGGCTGCCATAACTCTACCAATAAGGCGGGCGGCCTCGACCTTGGTGCTTCTTCAAACACTGTTTATAACAACTTGTTCAACGTTGCGCCTGTTAATACTACCGCGGCTGCAAAAGGAGATAAACTGGTATTGCCGGGTTACCCGCACCGCAGCTTCCTGATGCGCAAATGCAATAACAACCTTGATCCTGATAACAATATTACCAGCGGCGAAGGAACTGACATGAGCTCAGGCCTTAAGTCGAGAGAACGTGAAGTGATCCGCCAGTGGATCATTGCAGGCGCTCCTCAAACGGGCATGGTGGCCGACACTGCTGTGATCAACAAATATTATGGTGGCAAAGGCATCAACAGTTTCCCTGTTGCTCCTCCCTTGCCCACGGCAACCGGCTCCTTCCAGATCCACCTTGGCAAGATATTTATCGCTCCCAACGACGAGGTAGAATATTTCATCAAGCACCAGTTAA
The DNA here is from genome assembly GCA_025451785.1 of Bacteroidia bacterium. Classification (GTDB taxonomy): domain Bacteria; phylum Bacteroidota; class Bacteroidia; order JANWJV01; family JANWJV01; genus JANWJV01. Next base: position 23,093 of record JANWJV010000123.1, read on the forward strand.
CACTTCCCGATACTGTTAAGGTAAAACGCCTCGACCTGAAGATGGCCAAGCAGGCGCATCACTTTATTGTTTACAAGTTCTTTCCCGGACAGGAGGCCGGTTTCTCCGATGGCCTAAGGCTGCTTAATACCACCAACGGACAAGGTTCCTCCACGGGTAAAGTAAGCCTCGTTGCCGCATGGCAATATTCCTACGATGACTCATTGCCTGCCAACACTGCTTACTTATGGGAAAAGAATTCTGTTTTGGATCTTAACTACCATTGCCATAACTCGAATATCGATTCAGTATTGGCTATCGACGTTTACATCGACGTATATACAGAGCCCAAAACCTCCTCTTCTGCCATCATGTATTCAGACATCATCCAGAACGTGTTCTTCAACATTCCCAAGAACCAGAACTACGTTTATTCCTCGCCCTATTCCAACAACGGCGCTACCAAGATGTGGAGGCTTTGGCAGTTATCGTCGCATACGCACAAGTACGGCAAGGACTTCGACATTTACCTGCGCAACTCCAACGGAACGCAGGGCACACAGATATTTGAAGGCTATTACAATGCCGACTATACTTTTAACCAGGGTTATTATGACTGGGCCCATCCGCCCATTGAGGATTTCATTAAGCTTACCGGCACATATCTCGACATGAACCCTAAGGACGGCTTTATCTTTAAAACCACCTGGTTCAATTACGGCAACCAAAACGTAGGCTTCGGTTATACTACCGACGATGAGATGATGCTCTTCTATGTTTCTTATATCCTCGGCAACAACATTGTTGGCGTAAACGAAAAAGAAGCTAAAGAAAGTTTTCTGAAGATCTACCCCAATCCTTCAGCAGGCAATACCGACCTGCATTATTCCCTTAAAGGAGAAGCCCGCGTTCAGCTTGAGCTTTATGACCTGCTCGGCAACAAAGTGGCTTCGCTGCTCGACAAACAGATGGGACAAGGAAATTACACCTATGTACTGCAGCCCGCGGAGCACCACATGGCGCCGGGAGTTTACTTCGTTAAGGGTACGGTTGATGGAGTGTGTACTGTGGAGAGGTTTGTTTTACAGTAGGCAATAAGCAAGTATTCCCTTACAACATTCTGGTTCTTTTCAACAAGTAGGGCATCAGCACCTGCTGAAATCCTTCGCTGATATCAGCTTCCACGAAATCGATGCGGTACTGGCCGCATTTAAGCAACAGGTTTTTCTTGTATTCAGCTAGAGCCGTAACGTAACTGTTCTTTACCTCCGCCGGATTTACTTTTACCTGCTCCCCGGTTTCCATATCTATAAAGCGGTAAGGCCTGTTCTCAAAATCAAAGTCCAGCTCGTGACGCTTATCCACTACATGGAACAGGATCACTTCATGCTTATTATGACGCAGGTGCTGAAGCGCCGAGAAGAGCTCTTCCGAGTCAGGCCGTGAATCCATCATATCGCTGAAAATAATGACGAGCGAACGCTTGTGAATAGCCTCCGCCACCTGGTGCAAGGCTTCTACCGCAAATGTGTTCTTATGTTCATCGGGAGAGTGGGGCTCCACAAGCTTTTCGAGCTCGCTGAACAGCATTTTATGGTGTACCGCGTTCGACTTGGCTCGTGTGTGCAGTTCGATGGCTTCGGAAAAAACGCTCAGCCCAACAGCATCCCTCTGCCTTTTCAGGAGCTCAACGAGCGCGGCGGCGCAGTAGACCGAAAACGCGATCTTGTTCTGTTTATCCTCCCCCTTCTCGGGTAAAGGGAAATACATGGAGGAAGAATTATCGATGATGATCTGGCAGCGGAGATTGGTCTCTTCTTCGTACCGCTTTACAAAAAGCTTATCGGTACGACCGTATAGCTTCCAGTCGATGTGCTTGGTGCTTTCGCCCTGATTATAGAGACGGTGTTCCGCAAACTCAACAGAAAAGCCATGGAAGGGACTCTTGTGCAGGCCGGTAATAAAGCCTTCCACCACCTGGCCCGCGAGGAGCTCGAGATGTGAAAGCTGCTGGAACTGCTGTTTGTTTATTACGGCCATCGCTAAAAAAAATCACTCACCCTCTCAATAACGAGTGGATGAGTGATGATAGTATTTTTGAATTACAGTTGGGCTTTTAGTTTGCCGTCGAGCACCGCTTTGGGTACAGCACCTATCTGCTTATCTACCACTTGGCCGTTCTTGAAGAAGAGCAGCGCGGGGATATTACGGATACCGAACTGCATAGAGATATTGGGGTTATTATCGACGTTTACTTTACCTATGATGGCTTTGCCTTCATAGTCTTTTGCGAGTTCTTCAACCACCGGGCCTACCATGCGGCAGGGGCCACACCATTCAGCCCAGAAGTCAACCAGTACAGGTTTGTCAGATTTGATAACGAGCTCGTCGAAATTGGAATCGGTTAATTCTAATGCCATGTCTTTAAGTTTTTAAGAGTTACAAATTTAATAAAAATGCTTCAATAATATTGCCAGGCCTAAATGCCTGTCATCTTGTCAAAACCCCGACCTAAAGGGCGGGTTAATTCAGCTTAGGCTTCAATTCCATGTCTTTTTCAAGGGTTTCGAGGAACTCATTGCTGGGGTTTACCCTTATCCCTTTCGACTGAAGCTCAACCGTAAGGTTATCCTCCTCATCCACGATCAGGAACTTAAGCCCGCATTTGCCCTTCTCTTCCCTGGCATTGTCCTTAACAATGCCCATTAGCTTACCGATGAACTCATCCGAAAGGCCTTTGAGGGGTACTGTTAGGGTTATGTTACGCAGCATTTTATCACGCAGCTCGGCCAGCAGTTGCATGGAGCCTATCTTGAACTCCTTAAGATCACTGTTACGGAAACGCTCCTGTACACGGCCCCTGACAAACACAAAATAGCCCTGCACCAGGTACTGCCTGAACTTCACATAATCGTCGCCAAAAAGCACGAACTCAAATGTATCGTTGTAATCTTCCAGTACAAAGTTCCCGAAAGGTTTGCCCGTCTTCGACATACGGTGGTTGGCAGAAGCGATAATACCTCCGAAGGAAAACTCGCGGCCCAATTGCTTGTCAAGGTCACGAAGCTCGCTTAGCCTGTTCCTGCAGAAATTATCCAACTCCACCTTATAGGAATCAAGGGGATGGCCGGAAATATACATGCCTATCACATCCTTCTCATGCTTCAGCGTTTCCAGGCTGCCCCAGGCCTCGCAAGGAGGAACGGTAGGTTCAGGGATCTCAGCACCGCTGCTTTCGCCAAAGAGCGAGGTTTGAGAAGAGTTCTCGTTATCCTGGAAAGTAGTACCATAACGCAGTGCCTTTTCCAAAAAGGTAATGCCATCGGTATTATCGGAATGGAAATACTGGGCGCGGTGCACACCGGCAAAGGAATCGAAGGCACCTGAGTAGGCCAGGCTTTCAAATGTTTTCTTGTTGGCGGAACGCAAGTTGATGCGGCGGGTAAGATCAAAGATGCTCTTGTAGTGCCCGTTCTCCCTTTCTTCAACGATTGCCGCAACCGCTCCCTCACCCACTCCTTTTATAGCACCCAGCCCAACACGGATCTCCCCTTTTTTGTTCACCGCGAACTTATAAAAGCTCTCGTTAATGTCAGGCCCCAGTACTTTCACCTGCTGCCGTTTGCACTCATCCATGAAGAAGGAAACACTGTCGATATTGCTCATGTTATGCGTGAGCACGGCCGCCATATACTCGGCGGTATAATTTGACTTGAGGTAGGCCGTTTGATAGGCCACCACTGAGTAAGCGGCGGAGTGAGACCTGTTGAAACCGTATTCGGCGAACTTCTCCATGATCTCGAACACCTTCTTAGCGCCTGCCTCGGGAACATTATGAAGTTTGGCAGCACCTTCGGTAAAGATGGCGCTGTGGCGCTCCATCTCTTTCTTGTCCTTCTTACCCATGGCACGCCTCAAAAGGTCGGCTTGTCCGAGCGAATAGCCCGCCATGATCTGTGCCGCCTGCATGATCTGTTCCTGGTACACCATAATGCCGTAGGTGTTTTTCAGGATAGGCTCCAAAAGCGCGTGAGGATATTCCACCTTTTCCCTTCCGTGTTTCCGGTTGATGAAATTAGGAATGAACTGCAGCGGTCCCGGACGGTACAGCGCGTTCATGGCGATAAGGTCTTCGATATTGTTCGGCTTGAGGTCAACCAGGTACTTGGTCATACCATCACTTTCAAACTGGAAGATGCCTACTGTATCGCCTCGCTGGAAAAGCTTAAAGGTCTTCTCGTCGTTAAGCGGGATATTGTCAATATCGATCTCCACCCCATGGTTATCCCTGATCAGCGCTATGCTGTCGCGGATGATGCTTAAGTTCTTCAGCCCAAGGAAGTCCATCTTGAGCATGCCCGCGCTCTCAATGTATTTACCATCGAACTGCGCTACCAGCAGGTCGGTATCTTTTGAAGTGGAAACAGGAATGTAATTGGTAAGATCGTCGGGCGCAATGATGATGCCGGCGGCGTGGATGCCGGTATTGCGCACCGAGCCTTCCAGCTTTTCGGCCAGCGCCAGCGTAATGGCTTTCAGGTCATGACCCTTTTTGAGGTCGCTTAGCTCTTTTACATCCGCGAATGCTTTCTCCAGCGTGGTGCCGGGCGTATCGGGCACCAGTTTCGCCAGGGCATTGGCATCAGACAATGGCATGTCGAGCACACGGGCAACATCACGTATCGACGATTTGGCGGCCATGGTGCCGAAGGTGACGATCTGCGCCACCTGGTTGCGGCCGTATTTCTCTACCACATAATCGATAACCTTGCCGCGGCCTTCGTCGTCGAAGTCGGTATCGATATCAGGCATGCTTACCCGCTCAGGATTCAGGAAGCGTTCAAAGAGCAGGTTGTATTTTATAGGATCTATATTGGTGATGCCGACACAATAGGCAACCGCGGAGCCTGCCGCGGAGCCCCTTCCCGGACCTACTGCCACGTTCATATGACGGGCAGCGTTGATAAAGTCCTGCACGATCAGGAAGTAACCGGCAAAGCCCATGGTCTTCACCACAAAAAGCTCGTGCTTCAGTCGCTCCTCCACTTCGGAAGTGATCTCACCATATCGTTTTTTGGCTCCCTCAAAAGTGAGGTGCTTCAAATACTCGTCGGGATCGGTAAAGCCTTCGGGAAGCGGATAGTTGGGCAGCAATACATCCCGTTTCAGCTTCAGGTTTTCAACCTTGTCAACGATCTCGCCGGTATTATCAATGGCCTGGGGAAGATCGCTGAACAACTTGTTCATCTCTTCCTGGTTTTTGAAATAGAACTCGTCATTGGGAAAACCAAAGCGCATACCCTTGGCATCGCCTACAGGCGTTGACTTCAGTTCACCGGTATTAACACACAAAAGAATGTCATGGGCTTCTGAATCTTCTTTATCGATGTAATGGGAATCGTTGGAAGCGATGATCTTCACATTGTATTTGGCGGCAAACTTCAGCAACACAGCATTTACTTTCTCCTGCTCCTCCATTTTGTGGCGCTGCAGCTCCACATAATAGTCCTCACCAAAAAGATCGAGCCACCATTTGAAAAGTTTCTCGGCCTCCTCTTCCGTTTTATAAAGAATGGCCTGCGGTACTTCAGCGCCAATGCAGCAAGTGGTAGCGATAAGGCCTTTGTGATATTTCAGAACGAGCTCCTTGTCGATACGCGGCCATTTGCTGTACATGCCTTCCATGTAACCCAGCGAACAAAGCTGGCTGAGGTTCTTATAGCCTTCGGCATTCTTAGCCAGCAGTAATTGATGGCAGCGGCTGTCGCCGTGCTCCTTGGTGAAGGTCTTTTTATGACGATCTTCCACCAGGTAAAATTCGCAGCCAACAATGGGTTTGATGTTGTACTTGTTGGCTTCCGCCACAAACTTAAAGGCCCCGAACATATTGCCATGGTCAGTAATGGCCACGGCCTTCATGTTATCTGCCTGCGCCTTCTTGAAAAGCCCCGAAATATCAGCGGCCCCGTCGAGCAGAGAATACTGGGTATGAACGTGCAGGTGTGAAAATTCGGGCATCTGAAATTAAATGGGAGCGTAAATTTAGCTCCGGAGCCCGAGAAATAAAAAGGATGTTGTCAGCAGTTATTAACAGCCCTTACTGCGCCATGAACGAGCCTGTCATGTCCTTCCTCTTCATAGGGCGGATGCTCAGTACAGGAACGTTAGAGATGTTAATGATGCGCTGGGCGGTGGTGCCGATGAAAACCTCGCGCATGCTCAACTCGGCCTTGCTCATGATCATGATAAGGTCGGCATCGATAGCGCTGGCATAATTCACCACCAGGTTGGCGATGTCTTTGCCACGAAGGGTCTTAATGGAGCATTTGATCTTTTCGTCCTTGATGTACTGGCGCACCTGGGCTGAATAAGCCATGAGCTTGTTCTCGTTCACCTCTTTTTTGCTTGTCAATACAGACACTACACGAATGGCAGCGCCAAAGTATTTAGCGAACTCAACAGCCTTTGCTACCTTCTCACGGGTCTCTTTGGTAAGGTCGAGGGGAAGCACAATGTTATCGCAGCCTTTGCGGTGTTTTTTGCCGCGGATGGTAAGCACGGGGCCTTTGGCTTCGCGTACCAGTTTGAAGGCGTTGTGGCCGACTATTTTATCAATGGTGATCTTTGACTCGAGGCCAAGTACGATCATCTTCACGTTCCTTTCTTTGGCTACCTTTTCAATTTCTTTGTAGGGATTGCCTTTACGGATCATGGTCTCCACTTTAAGGCCCGATTCTTTCCTGGCCTTTTGTGCCATCCTTTCGAGCTTTATTTCGGCTACGGAGTCGGCATCTTTGGCCACAAGCATAAGCAGAATGCTCGCGTCGTTGAAGCGTGCGAGGTTATAGCTTTGTTCGAGGGCAATAACGGTTTGTTCGGAGAAGTCGGTAGGGACTAAAAAGATGTTTTCGCTGTTTTCCATGACGATAATTAAGAATCAGGCAGCGAAAATAGGAATTTTATTCAAATTAATGAGCCCTTAACCCCCTCCTGGCCTCCCCCTTATAGGGGGAGGGGAACCTCTCTCAACTTAAATTGCCAGAAAAGTTTGCTGTTTTCAGGAAATTTACGATATTCGCTGTCCCAAAAAATGGGGACTAATAACCAATATTAAAAAACAATGCCTGTAAAGATAAGATTACAAAGACATGGAAAGAAGGCTCATGCCTATTTCCATATTGTAATTGCGGATGGTCGTGCACCACGTGATGGAAAATTCATCGAGAAAATAGGTACGTACAACCCAACTACAAACCCCGCCAGTATCGAGATCGATACCGACAAGGCGGTTGACTGGCTGCAGAAAGGTGCTCAACCCACCGATACCTGCCGCGCCATTTTATCCTACAAGGGAGTGATGTACAAGAACCACCTTTCAAAGGGTGTGAAGAAAGGCGCACTTACCCAGGAGCAAGCCGACGCTAAATTGGCCAAGTGGATGGAAGAGAAAGAAGGCAAGATCAGTGGCAAGAAGAGCAGCGTAGCTTCCGCGAAGAACGACGCTCACAAAAAGCGCATGGAAGCTGAAGCAGCAGCCAAAGCCGCTAAGGAAGCCAAGATCGCAGCCAAGAACACTCCTCCTCCCGCTGAAGAGCCAAAAGTTGAAGAAGCCAAGGCCGAAGAAACAGCACCTGCTGCTGAAATAAAGACAGAGGAAACACCGGCAGCTGATACTACCGCTCCGGCACCGGAAGCGTAGTTCAGTAGGCAGTAAGCAGTAGGCAATAGGCAATGGATATCTCTAATTGCTTTTACCTAGGCTACGTTGCCAAGACGCACGGCATCAAAGGCGAAATAAGCGCTGTTATTGATGCCGACTCCACCGAGAAGTACAAGAACTTAAGCTCGCTTTTTCTGAAAAGAGAAAGCGAGCTTTTGCATTATAAGGTGGAATCGTTACGGCCCGCTAAAGATTCAGGCATCATCAAGCTCGAAGGTATCGACACTCCGGAAAAAGCAAAGGAGCTTCGCGGCATGGAGATCTACGTGGAGCTGAGCTTCCTGCCACCAGCCGAAAAGAACATGTTCTACCTGCATGATGTTATAGGTTTTATAGTTACCGACAAGGCGCATGGCGAAATAGGGCAAGTGCAGGCAGTGCTTGAGTATCCGTCCCAATATCTATTGCAGGTAATGCAGGGTAAAAAGGAGGTCCTTATCCCTGTGAATGCTGTGATCATCCAGAAGGTGGACCACGAAAGAAGGGTCATAGAAGTGGAGGTTCCTGAAGGGCTTTTGGAGATTTAGGATTCAGGAATAAGGATTTAGGATTGGAAGCCGCCCATCAATTCCTAAATCCCAAATCCCAAATCCTTCTTCCGATTTGCTTTTGCCTCCTTTTTGACTTATCTTTAGTGCAAGCATTCCCTCAAGTGTATGGCGAACGAAGTTTTTGCGTTCAAGCAGTTTACTGTAAAGCAGGATAAATGCGCCATGAAAGTAGGCACCGACGCGGTATTGTTGGGCGCCTGGACCGAGCCCGGCAAAGCACAAAGTATTCTTGACATAGGCACCGGCACTGGCATCATTGCTTTGATGCTGGCCCAGCGAAGTGAAGCGCGAATCGACGCTATCGACATTGACGCTGACGCATGCCTGCAGGCGGAAGAGAACGTTCGTAACTGTAAATGGAAGGAGCGCATCGTTGTTCATCACGTACCCCTCCAAAGCCATTCGCAGCGGCAAACAAACAAGTACGATCTCATCGTAAGCAATCCCCCTTATTTTGTTGATTCCTCCAAAGCGCTTTACATCGAACGAACCACAGCACGTCATACCGACCTGTTACCCTACTGCGAATTACTGGAGAGTGTGCTGTTGCTCTTAGGAAAGAACGGGCGCTTTTGTGTGATCCTTCCGAAGGAAGAAGGCGAATTGTTCCGCGATATGGCCGAGAAAAAGAAGCTCTACCTCTGTAAGATGACCCGTGTAAAGTCAAAGGCCGACAAGGTTACGGAGAAGCGATTGCTGATGCAGTTCGAGTTCCAGCGCAAGAGCTTTTCGGAGAGCTCCATTACAATAGAGGAAGACGCGAGACATTCCTATACTCCCGAGTACATGGAGCTTACCAAGGAGTATTATCTGAATTTTTAGTTAGTGGTTGGTTGGTTATTAGTTTGAGTTATTCGGTTACCAGTAATCGTTAATTAGTTAACCAACAAAACGTCAACCAATACCTAAACACCCATAACCTATAACCAACCAACTAGGAACCGCGCTTAAGCTTCTGGTAATCGAGATAATACAATAGCTTGATGGAAAAGCTATTTGTTTGGGGCGACGCAAGAGTTCCCTGGAGACTTTCACTGTATTTCTTTGCCAATTCCTGGCTGATGGTGTAGATGCTGTTCTTCCAGGCGATGCTCATCTCGCTGCCCGGTAAAAACTGCCATGTATAGATAAGGTCGATGTTAAAGGCGCTGAAATCAATATCGTTATTGAAGTTATACGCACAGGCTTCGGGTTTCCCATCCTCCGAAAGCGCGAAGAAACTGCTGTACTCCGCCTTCGACCAATAATGCCTCAACCTCGCCTTAAGGCTCATGTCGCAATTAAAGATAAAACTGCCATCAAGGCCATTTTCGATCGTGTGTACGTCGCGGATGCCGAAAATGATGTCTGTGCCTGAATCCTCCACCCAGCCAGGCTCGTTACTGTTATAACTATCCATAAAAGAATAGACGAGGGTAAAGCGGTTACTGAACCTGTAACGCGGAGAGAGGTTATAGAAACTGCTGCGCCGGCCCATTTCACTGTACCACCTGTAGCTGAAATTACCATCGAGCGCGAACTTCTTGCGGTAATCGGAAGAGAAGAAACCACCAACATTGTTATTGGGTCCATAGGTATAATAGCGCCCTTCCTGCCTCGGCTCAAAGTAATCGTAATTGTCGAGCGGCATGGTAAAGGCATTTACGCCCACCGAAAAATAGTTCTTGAAATTTACATCAGTAGCAAAACCAGCGGTAAGCAGCGAAAATACCCTGGGAGAATACAGCATGTCATGAATGATATTGAACTCGGTGCTTGTGCTGTTAATGACCCAGAAAGGCTCGTAGGTCTCGTAGGCCTGCAACAGGTAATGAGAATACCTGTTGTTGCGATCGAGATAGCCCAGGTCGTTTTGATCAAAGGTCTCGCTCTCCACCCGCTCCACCAGTTCGAAGGTATAATTGCCGCTAACTTTGCCGATACCCGCACGGTAACGATAACCGGTTGACGGCGCCGCGGAATCAGCAAAGAACTTCTGGCTGTAGGCGCCCGTTCCCTGCAGGGCCCATTTGCGTTTCTTCTCCAGCAACCTGAACTGTGTACCTGTTACGTTGGCATCGTAGGCACTGCCATCACGAAGTACATTGGTATTCACCAGGGAGATGAATGAATTGTTCTTCAGGTTCTGGTCGAGCACGATAACGCTATAGTTGGTGAGCGGCTGCGTGAGCAGTTTTCTCGTATCACCCGTAAGGGTATCCCTGAACGTGGCATTCATAGAAGTAGTGGTGGCATTGAAGATGCCGATGCCAAGACCTCCTTTCGTTCGCCCTGAGATCTTAGTGGCATTGATCAATTGGCTGTTCGCCGGATTATCATCCAGCACTTCATTAGAGTCAAGTTGTCCTTCCGCGCTGTAGTATCCCATCGGCTCCTCTCCTACCCTGCGTGAATAGAACAAGCCTGCCTTGTTGAATAGTTCGGTGCCCTCGGTAAAGAACTGGCGCCTTTCATCGTAACGCACTTCATAAGGCGTGAGGTTCAGCACCTTGTTATCGCTTTGCACCTGGCCGAAATCAGGTACGAGGGTGAGATCAAGCGTAAAGCTTTCGCTGATGCCATACTTGAGGTCCATGCCCCCGTTAAACGAGTAAGAGGTATTGCTCTTTCCGGGAATATCGTAGGGATAGTTTTCCACGTAAGCCGAAACATAGGGTGAAAAGGAAAGCCTCAGAGGCGACTCAATGCCTTTCACGCCGGTAAGGTCACCGCTTTGGGTAAGGAAGCCATCTACTTTGGGATCGATGGGGTTCCACAATGAGAACTCGCGGCTGCGCCGGATGGTACGGGCGAAATTGACCATCCATTTTTGCTCGTCCTTCTTCGGAAAACGGATCGCCGAATAAGGAATCCGGATCTCCACATTCCAGCCTTTGTCATGGATCAGCACTTTACTTTCCCAAACGGCGTTCCAGCTGCCATCATCGTTATCGGGCGAGAACTTCACATCCTGCTGTACGCCCGAAGCATACACAAAGAAACCGAAAGCATTCTGGCCGTCGTAATAGGTATCGAACGTGAGCCCGAACCAGTCGGCGTTGATGCCGCCGGCATCCCTCGCTCCCAATTCCCTGCAAATACTGTCGGGAGATGTATCGAACATACAGGCGCTCACATACACGGCGCTGTTATCGTAAATGAGCTTTACTTCTGTTCTGTGGGAGGCAGGCAGGCCGGGTTTGGGTTCCAGGGCAATGAAGCCATCGGCGACCGGCACATTTACCCAGGCGCTGTCGCTAAGGTCGCCGTCGATCTTCGGTGCCGCGCTTGTGCGGCTTGCCGCATACGACCTCTTTACCTGCTGTGATACAGACAGGAAAGGCAACGAACATAGAACAACAAAAAGGAAACATCTCATACCGGGACGGCCGGGGAGCCGCTACTATAATAACGAAAGAAGGTAACGAAGGTTGCCTTGCA
>JANWJV010000124.1 GCA_025451785.1 Bacteroidia bacterium
ACACAGGTGACTGTGACAGGCGATGGGAAGTCCTCAACGAAATACGACGCTGCGAACAGCATTCTCAAATTCATCTGGGTAGGAATGCAGGCCACCGAAACAACCATTACGCTTACTTATACAATTAAAGGCATTACGAACTTTAACGCTGCGTACCCTGGCGACTTCGCCTATGTTGAGAATAATGAGAAGAAGATCGTGAGCATTAAGGCCGAAGATTGCCACCTGGGCAATTAATTCTTATAATCCTGTATCTTTTCTCTAACTTTGGGATTATCCATATAAAAAGCTCCATGAAAAGACTCTCCCTGTTCCTCCTTGCTTGCGCTACCGGCGCTTTCAGCTTCGCGCAATGCTCCTTCAACGAAGGCAATTACCCGCCTCCTTACAATCAAACCGGCAGTTATTCGCCTGGATATCTACTCGGTACAAAGCAGACAGTGGTGACGGGAGGCACGCTCACCGGCCTGGCCTTTAAAGGCATGGGAACGAACTCGGGTATTATGATGGCGCTCTATACCAATGTGAACAACGCGCCCGGTACACTCATTGCCTGGGGACAATCCACGGTAGGCACTGGTAACATAACAATTACTGTTACCTCTACTTCCGTAGGTCCCGGTGACTATTGGCTCATGGCCTGTTACCAGAATAGCGCAAACCACGTAGAGAAGACCACCAGTTCCTCTAAAACAGTTCATTATATTTCCCATAATTACGGCAATACACCTCCCAGCACTTTCGGTGCCGGCACTACTTACAACGGCCAGGATTTTAATTACTGGATGGTGTTCAGCGGCCAGGTGAATATTACTGCATCTCAAACCAATATAAGCTGCAATGGCGGTGCCAACGGAATGGCTTCGGTGACTGCCAGCAGCGGTACCATTCCTTATACCTATAGCTGGTCTTCTGGCGGTGCCACCACGTCATCCATATCGAGCCTGAGCGGAGGCACCTATACCTGCACTGTTACCGATTCGAAAGGATGTACCAAGACACAAACGGTGAATGTGAGCGAGCCCGCTCCGATAAGTACCGCGGCTTCTGTTGACGCCAATGTATCTTGCTTCGGCGGAACGAATGGTTCGGCCAGTGTAAGTGCTAATGGCGGCACCGGCAGCTATACATACAGCTGGGCACCGGGCGGAGGAAGTACCGCTTTGTTGACCACACTGAGCGCCGGAACATATACATGCACTGTTACCGATGCCAACGGTTGTACCAAAATGCAAACGGTAAGCATTACCGAACCTTCGCAGGTTCTTGCAATGGATACTGCAGCTACCATTTGCACAGGCAACAGCATTACGATCAACTCATCAGCTACAGGTGGCACGGGCAGCTATACCTATTCATGGAATCCCGGAGGTGCCACTACATCATCCATTACTGTTAACCCAACGGCCACTACGATCTATACGCTTACCGTCACCGATGCCAACGGCTGTAGTTACCAGGCACAGGATTCGGTGGGTGTTGACCCCTGCGCGGGAATTATTGACCGCTCCAACTCATCAGGTATTTCCGTTCATCCCAACCCAACCGCTTCGGGTCATTTTGTGGTAGAAATAAGCGGCGAAGGGAATATGCAGATAATGAATACCCTTGGTGAAGTGATACTTACCGCTCCGATAAACAATAGGAAAGAAGCGGACATCTCTCATTTTGCGAAAGGAGTTTACTTTATAAGGATTGTTTCCGGAGATCGGCCCTCAACGATAGAATTGATCTATCATTAACGAAGGCCTAGTTCCTTGAGGTAAGATTCCTCAACCTTATAACCAAGGCTGCCTGCTTTTTGCGCATCCGCTTGCGCGGCTGGTATATTTCCCAGCATCTTGTTTACCACCGAACGGTTGAAATAAGCATTGCCGTTATCAGGCTTCAGCTGGATGGCTCTATCGTAGTCCTTTAAGGCTGCTGCGTTATTGTTCATCCTGTTCAGCGCCAGGCCCCGGTAGAAATAATAATCAGGATTATTGGGATTGTACTTGATCAGCTCATCAAGATCGGCAATGGCATTGCCCGCCATATTGTTGTCGATCATCACATAGGCCCTGTTCTGCTTCGCCGACATAAGCCCGGGTTTCAACTTCAGCACATTGTTATAATCTTCAATGGCCTTGTCGAACTGCTTCATGATGCTGTAGGTGATGGCACGGTTAAAATAGGTTTGCTCATCAGTTTGGCTCAGTTCGATGGCCTTTGAATAATCGGCCAGCGCTTTTTCAAATTGTCCTTTGAGCCCGTAAATGTTCGCGCGGTTGGTGAATACCTTGGCATTGTTGGGGTTCATGGCGATGGAAACATTGAAATCTTCCAGGGCACGGTCGTATTCATTTTCGCCAACCACCTTTTCACCTTTGTCGTAACCGGCCTTGTTCACCAGGTAGCTGCCCCGGTTACGGTAGGGTTCGCTGTTGGGATATTTAGCGATGGCGTCTGTCCAAAGCGTATCGCTGTTCTTCCAAACCTTGCAACGCTCAAAAGTGAGATAAGCGCAAAGCGCGGCGCAAACAACGAGCAAGGGCAGGGCTGCCTGTTTCAGCAAGGCCAGCCGTTCGCTGCTCTGCTTTTTCAAAGCTTCGTATCCCATCGCGACCGGGAACAGCAATCCTATATAAGGAACATAAGAGTAACGGTCGGCCATGATCACTTGTCCTACCGAAACGAATTGCAGTACCAGCGCCACGGTAACCACGTAAAAAGCGAAGCCGAATGCCAGGAGGCGGCTGCGTTTCATGCTTAACCATACGAGCACAAAAAGCCCAAGGGCGATCACCGGTGCCGCGTAATAGAGTATAGGAAGGCTCCCGTTCATCAGCACAGGATACGGATAGAAATTGCACAGGTTCAGCGGAAGGACCAACTGGAAGATATACATGATCAACCCGTAAGCGGCAAACATGAAACGCTGGAACAGTGTAAAGGTCTCGAACTTGGCGATGGCCTCCTGCGACTGGATGTTAGAAGCCAGGATGCCGAAAAGAATGGACAAAGCAAAGAAAGGCAGCTTCTCCAGGATCATCCGCTTGTCGATCTTCCGTTCCTTATAATAGTCGATGAGCAGCAACACCACAGGTAGCACCACCGCCATGGCTTTAGAAAGGATGGACAGCAAGAACAGGGCAATGGCCGCGGTATAGAGTAACAGTTGTTTCCTGCCTTCGCTTTCAAGGTAACGCAGGTACACGATAAGCGAAGCCATGAAGAAAAAAGCATACAGCACATCCTTACGCTCCGAGATCCAGGCCACCGATTCAACGTGCATAGGATGAATGCCGAAGAACAGCGCCACGATGGCGGCGACCTCTGTTCGCCTGCCGCTCAGCAAAAAGATGAACCAGAACACCAGCGCGGTGTTAAACAGGTGGAAGAGAAGATTGGTGAAGTGATAGGTATGCGCGCTGTACTCCGAAAAGTGATAGTCGATGGCCAGCGAAAGAATGGTAATGGGATGGTAGTTCAGCGAAACATGGTTGGCTGTGGAGAAGATCGAGCTCACATTATCGCCCGAAAGGCTCGTCACCAGCGGGTTCTCCGCCACATATACGTTATCGTCCCAATTGGTCCAGCCGTTGTTCAGCGAACCGGAATAGCAAATGAAGGTGATGACAACGACAGCTGCCAGAAAATATAAATGCCTGCGCCCTTCCGTGGCCCTGCGCTTGTGCGCAGGCTTTTTAGGCGCCTGTTCTTTCGCCTTGTGTTGCTGCTGTTTCTTGCTCACGATGGTTTTGAATCGATGATGCCGCCCTCTTCACAACGAATGGTGCGGGAAGGGAACTTCTGGAACATCATCATGTCATGCGTTGCCATCAGCACCGCCCTGCCATTCTTGCTTATCTCCATCAGCAACGAAACGATGCCTTCGGAGGTCTCCGGGTCAAGGTTGCCGGTGGGTTCGTCGGCGAGGATCACTTCAGGATCGTTGAGCAATGCCCGCGCGATGGCCACCCGCTGCTGTTCGCCGCCGCTGAGCTCATGCGGCATCTTAAAACCCTTGGTGCCTAAACCTACTTTCTCCAACACATTCTGTATTCGCTCCTGGATCTTCGGCTTGTCCTTCCAGCCTGTTGCTTTAAGAACAAAGAGAAGGTTATCATTTACGCTGCGATCGGTAAGCAGCTGGAAATCCTGGAATACGATGCCGAGCTTGCGGCGCAGGTAAGGCACTTCCTTGCGCCTGATCTTGTTCAGCTGAAAGCCCGCGATACTCACATTGCCCTGGGTGAGGGGAAGGTCGGCATATAAGGTCTTTAGCAAACTGCTCTTGCCGCTGCCTGTCTTGCCCACCAGGTATACGAACTCTCCTTTCGAAATACCGATCGAAATATTCGCCAGCACCAGGTTGCTCTTCTGGAAAATGGAGATCTTGTCGATATTGATGATAGTATCCAGCGCCAAGGCAGTGATTTTGACTGACAAAGATAAATCATTTTGTCGCTGAAGGCGGTTTCACACCCTCGCGCGGACCGCAATAATTTCAACAATTACGCGTTCATAACTTGTACTTAGGCTGCAGGAGGCATGGTGGGAACGTTACTACTTTTATCGATCAGTTTTTCTGATGAAGATGCAGCGAAGTATAGCCCGGTTACTTGTATTTACAATGGTTTTCAGCCTTACGGCGAATGTTCTCTATTCGCAAAAGACGGTTGTTTATACCCATGAGGACGTCCCTTTTAAAGTGGGCTACGATCTATTCCTGAAACAGAAATACGGTTCAGCGCAAAAGCAGTTCCGCGAAGTGATCGAAACACACGCGCCCAAGTCGGTGGTGAGGATCGACGCCGAATATTACGCGGCACTTTGCGGCATCGAGCTCTTCAACAAAGACGCCGAGCTGCTGCTGAAGAACTTCATCATGGACCATCCCGAAAGTCCGCATGTGAAGAGCGCCTATTTCAACCTCGGAAAATACAACTATCGCAAAAAGAAGTTCAAGGATGCCATCGACTGGTTCAATAAGGTGGATGTGTATGACCTCAGCATGGAAGAACTTCCGGAATATTATTTCAAACGGGGTTACAGCTATTTCGAGGAGGGGCAGATGGAAAAGGCCTCTAAAGATTTCTTCGAGATAAAGGACGTTGACACCCGCTATACACCTCCCGCTACCTATTACTATTCGCACATCGCTTATACCTGGAAGAACTACGAGACCGCGCTGGGCGGGTTCCTGAAGCTCACTAAGAACGAGACCTTTGGACCTGTGGTGCCTTATTACATCGCGCAGATCTATTACCTGCAAGGCCGCTACGATGAGGTGATCCGCTTCGCGCCACCCCTGCTCGACTCCGCCAATACCCGCCGCGGCCCCGAGATCGCGCGTATCATCGGCGAATCGTATTTCAAGAACAAGCGCTACGCCGATGCCATCCCTTATCTCAAGAAATATGAGAAGTCGGTAGCGGTGCTCTCCCGCGACGACAGCTACGAGCTCGGCTTCGCCTGCTACCAGGTGAAAGACTGCGACAACGCGGTGAACTACCTGCAGGGAGCAGTGTCGATGCAGCAGCCTGACGCGCTTACGCAGAATGCCTATTACCATATGGGCGACTGCTATGTGAAGCTCAGCAAGAAACCTTCGGCGCTCAGTGCCTTTTATTCCGCTTCACGCATCAGCGCCGATAAACAGGTGCAGGAAGACGCGTTGTTCAGTTACGCTAAACTGTGCTACGAGCTTGCGTACAACCCTTACAATGAGGCGGTGAACGCATTCAAGAAATACATCGCCGAATATCCCAGCTCTCCCAGGGTAGATGAGGCCTTTGGGTATCTTACCAATGTGTACCTAACTACCAAGAACTACCGCGAGGCGCTGGCTTCCATTGAAAGCATTCGTGTGCTGAGCCCCCAGCTGAAACCGGTGTACCAGCGCATCGCCTACAACCGCGCCGTAGAGTTCTATAATAACCAGCAGCTGGATTCGGCATTACGGCATTTCGACAAAGCACTGGTGTACTCCGTAGATAAAAGCCTGAGCTCGCTTTCTTATTACTGGAAAGCGGAAACATTCTACCGGCTCAAGCAATACGACAAGGCCATTGAGAACTATAAGGCCTTTGTATACGAACCGGGCGCTTTCAACCTGCCTCAGTTCAGTCTTACCAATTACTGCCTGGGCTATTGCTATTTCCAGAAGAAGGATTACGCGCAGGCGATCCTGTCGTTCCGGAAATACACCGGCAGCAAGACGAAAGAGGACGCGAAGAAGCTGAACGATGCCAACATCCGTATCGGCGACTCCTATTTCATGACAAAGGATTATCCCAACGCGGTGGATTTTTACGACCAGGCGATCAAGATCAAACAGATAGATGTGGACTACGCGCTTTACCAGAAGTCGCTGGCCCTGGGTGTGCAACGTAAGAATGAGGCCAAGCTCGCCACGCTGCAGCAACTGCTTAACGACCATCCTGGTTCCAATTACACGGCTGCTACCAAGTTCGAGATCGCGAAGACCCACCTGATGAGCAGCGATTATGACAAGGCGCTGGCCTGGTACCAGAAGGTGATCAACGATCATCCCAATAGCAGTTATGTTAGCAAATCGCTGTTGCAAACAGGCGTAGTGCTACGCAATAAGAAGGACGATGAGGCGGCCATCGCGCAGTTCAAGAAAGTAGTGAGCGGTTATCCCTGCGGACAGGAATCAAAGGAAGCGCTGGGGTTGCTGCGTTCCATGTATGTTGACAAAGGGGATATTAAAGAGTTCGAAGATTACATTAAGAATGCTCCCTGCGCCGACTTCTCAAAATCGCTTATGGATTCGAGCGCCTACGACGCGGCGAAGAACAGCTATTTCAAGAACGAGTGTGAGAAGGCCGTTGCGGGCTTCAACAACTATCTTCAGAAATACCCCAACGGGATATTTGCGCTGGAGGCCAATTACTACCGCTCCGATTGTCAATACCGCTCCGGCAATTACCTGGGCGCTGCCGAAGGGTATAAGTACATCACCGGCAAGCCTAAGAACAAGTTCACTGAGACCTCGCTGCTGAACCTTGCCACAGGCTATTATAAGATGAAGAACTATACCGATGCCTGTACCTATTATAACCGGCTTGAGGGCCTGGCCGAATATCCCAAGAACATCATGGAGGCCAGGATCGGGCAGATGCGCTGCAATTACCAGGGTAAGAACCACGCGCTGGCCATTCAGTACGGAAGGAATGTGCTTGCCACGGAGAAGATAACGCAGGAGATCTCTAACGAGGCGCATATTACTATCGCTCGCTCCTCGTACGAAAGCCAGGATATGGAAACAGCACTTGCCGAATTCAAGGCTACTGCTGCTGTTGCGAAGAGCGTATTGGGGGCAGAGGCCCGTTATTATGTGGCGCTCATCCACTACCAGAAAGGAAATTACAACGACTCCAAGAAGACAGTGTTCGACCTGGTGAACCTGGAACCTTCCGATCCTTACTGGATGACGAAAGGATTGATATTGCTCTCGGATATTTATGTGGCACTGAAAGATAATTTCCAGGCCAAGACAACGCTGCAATCGGTCATCGCGGATTCTGATATTCCCGAACTTGCCGCCGAAGCCAAAGCCAAGCTGGATGCGATCCTGCTCTCAGAAAAACCGCCGGAGCCCAAGCCGCAGGAGGACCTGAAGCTGGAGTTCAATAACAAGGATAGTAAATTGTTCCAGGAAGAGCCTGTGAAGACGGAGCCGGTGAAGGAAGAACCTAAAAAAGAGGAGGGACCGAAATGAGGATATTGTCAATAGTAGCAGTAGCAGTAGCAGGAAGCGGTACTTGTTTCGCGCAAAAGGCGTCGGCCGATTCCTTTATGGTGATCAATAATTTTGTTCCCACTATTGCCGATGCGTACAAAATAGGGGAGAACCCTGTTTCGGTAGACTCGGTGTTGAGGAAGGCTCCTATGAGCTACTCGATCTCTCCCAAGGTGGTGAATACCTCCTTCAGTGTAGAACCTATTAAGCCGGCGGTAATGGCCGGTGAGCCTTTAACAAAACTGTACCGCTCATTGCTCAAGGGCGGCTTCGGCACCTATACCAGCACTTACGGAGAATATTTCTTTAATAACCTGCGCTCTAAAGAACTGAACTGGGGAATGCACCTGAAGCATTTCAGCTCCACCGCTACCCTCGAAGATGTTGGCTTCAGCGGCTATAGCGATAATGTGGCAAGCATTTACGGTAAGAAGTTCCTGCGAAAGCATACGCTGTGGGGTGAGACGGATTATACCCGCAACCTGCTGCACTATTATGGCTATGATGCCGCGCAAAATTCTATCAGCGACAAGGCCATTACGCGCCAGATCTATTCCTTCATCGCGCCAAGGGCAGGCCTCATCAGTCATTATACCGATTCATCAAAAACAAATTACGATATCAGCATGGGTTATTCGCGTCTTGCCGACCTTTACGAGGCCGTGGAAGACAATGTAAATGCTAAAGCCCTCTTCAGGACTTACGTAGAGCAGCAATTGCTTAAAGTAGGAGCGGAGATCGATTATTACCATAACAAGAACAAGCTCGACACTCTTTCGAACACCATCCTCAACCTTTCGCCTTCGTTCATCGCCACCGGTCAGAAATGGAGGACCAGCCTGGGCGTTACACTTACGGCCGACGTGAACAAAGGCAACAGCCAGTTCCATTTCTATCCTTGTATCGATTTTAATTATGATATCATTGACAATGTGTTGGTGCCTTACGCGGGCATTACCGGCGGCTTGAAGAAGAACAGCCTGAAGAGCCTTACCGATGAGAACCCTTTCCTCGAAACCAATATCAAAACAGAGAACACCAGCAAGACCTTTGATGTTTACGGCGGCATCCGCGGCACGGTAGGCTCCTCGGTATTCTATAACGCGGGTATTTCGTACGCGGCGTATACCGACATGGCCTTTTTTACCACCGACTTTGCCGCGCCGATCCTCGACAACAAGTTCATTCTTGTTTACGATAACGTGAAGCTCACCACCCTACGCGGCGACCTGCAGTACCAGGCCAATGAGAAACTGAAGCTGCTTGCGAGGGGAGAGTTGTTCAAGTACCATACAACAGGCATTGTATCGCAGGTATGGCACAAGCCCAATATGCAGCTTACTTTTTCGGGCAACTACAACCTGAAAGACAAGATAGTGCTGAAGGCGGATGTTTTTGTATTCGGAAAGCAGAGGGCTCAGGCGCCAGGTACAGGCGGCACCATCATTGCTCAGGAACTCAAGGCGATCACCGACGCAAACCTGGGACTTGAGTATCGTTATACCAAGCGCCTTTCGGCATGGGTGAACTTTAATAATCTCACCGCGCAGCGTTACCAGCGCTGGTATAATTATCCTTCCCAAAAGATCAATATTCTTTTTGGAATGAGTTACGCTTTTTAAGCTTAAAAAAGCGGTAACAAAACCCTGTAAATCTCCAAATCCGCAGCCTTGTTTTTTATCAACAAATGTTGATAAAAACGGCCCTTTTCTAAAGGGATTCCGGCCCCTGGCACCCTCAAAATCTTATATTTGTTAAGCTCTAAAAAACCGTATAATTTACTAATGAAAAGATGGAAGAAATTGTGAAAGAAAAAGAAGCAAATACCGACTATTCAGCAGACAGTATCCAGGTACTCGAGGGTCTTGAGGCAGTGCGCAAAAGGCCTTCGATGTATATCGGCGATACAGGATTGAAGGGCCTGCACCATTTGGTGTACGAGGTAGTGGATAATTCCATTGACGAAGCGCTCGCAGGACATTGTAAGAACATCGAAGTATTCATCAACGAAGATAATTCGATCACTGTACAGGACGATGGCAGGGGTATTCCTACCGACATGCACGCCAAGGAAAAAAGATCGGCGCTGGAAGTGGTAATGACCGTGCTGCATGCCGGTGGTAAGTTTGATAAGGATTCCTATAAAGTATCCGGCGGCCTTCACGGTGTGGGGGTATCCTGCGTTAACGCCCTTTCCAGCCACCTGAAGGTGACCGTACAGCGCAAAGGAAAGGTATATGTGCAGGAATACAGCGAAGGCAAACCGCTCTACGCCGTTAAAGAGGTAGGTGATACCGACAAAAGAGGCACCGAGGTAAGGTTCAAGCCTGACTCAACCATTTTTTCGGACACTGTTTACCATTATGATATTATTTCAGCAAGGATGCGCGAGCTCAGCTACCTCAACAAGGGCATCAAAATATCCCTTTGCGATCTAAGGGAAAAGGATGCCGAAGGAAAGCCGGTGAACGGTGAGGTGTTTTATTCGGAAGGCGGGCTCAAAGAGTTCGTGGCCTATATCGATGCCACCCGTGAGAAGCTGGTGGAGGATTGCATTTACATGGAAGGGGAGAAGAACGGTGTTCCCGTGGAAGTGGCGATGCAGTACAACACTTCCTTTTCCGAGAACCTGCATACCTATGTGAACAACATCAATACCCATGAAGGAGGCACTCACCTGGCCGGTTTCCGCAGGGGTCTTACCCGTACGCTGAAGAACTACGCGGACAAGTCGGGCATGCTGCAGAAGCTGAAGATGGAGATCAGCGGCGACGACTTCCGTGAAGGCCTTACCGCCGTCATCTCCGTTAAGGTGCAGGAGCCTCAGTTCGAAGGACAGACCAAGACCAAGCTCGGCAATAATGAAGTGATGGGCGCGGTGGATACCGCCGTTAGCGAAATGCTTAATAACTACCTGGAAGAACATCCTAAACAGGCGAAACTTATTGTTGACAAGGTGATCCTTGCCGCCACTGCGCGTCACGCGGCCCGCAAAGCGCGTGAGATGGTACAGCGTAAGAACGTGCTTACCGGCACAGGTCTTCCCGGCAAACTGAGCGATTGCTCTGAAAGCGATCCCTCCATGTGCGAGCTCTTCCTGGTGGAAGGTGACTCAGCAGGAGGTACAGCCAAGCAGGGCAGGAACAGGGCCTACCAGGCCATCCTTCCTTTAAGGGGTAAGATCCTGAACGTGGAGAAGGCCATGGAGCATAAGATATATGAGAACGAGGAGATCAGGAACATGTTTACCGCTATGGGGGTTTACCGCGATGATAAACAGGACGGAAGACCGCTGAACATCGAGAAACTGAGGTACCACAAGATCGTTATCATGTGCGACGCCGACGTTGACGGCAGCCACATCACCACGCTGATACTTACCTTCTTCTTCAGGCATATGAAGGAGCTGATCGAGCACGGGTATATCTATATCGCTACGCCCCCCCTGTACCTTGTCAAGAAAGGCAAAGAATCAGAATATTGCTGGACAGAGGAGCAGCGCGCCAAGGCTATCTTTAAGCTGGCCGGTGGCGAAGGCAAGGAAAGCACCGTGAACGTGCAGCGTTATAAGGGTCTCGGAGAGATGAACGCCGAGCAGCTCTGGCAAACCACCATGAACCCTGAGCACCGTACCCTGCGCAAGGTTACGATCGAAAGCGCCGCGGAGGCCGACCGTATCTTCTCCATGCTTATGGGCGATGAGGTTCCCCCGCGCCGTGAGTTCATTGAGCGCAACGCGAAGTACGCGAAAATTGATATATAGTTCCTCTTTCCTCCCCTTACAAGGGGAGGGCAGGGAGGGGTTTTCTCCAATAAAAAACCCTGACGATATCGTCAGGGTTTTTTTTAGTACTTAGCTGTCTTAATTACCTTCCGGGACCACCTTTCTTATTAGCGGGTGCTGCTATAGTAGCAGGTTTGATATCCTGCTCAGGCAGTATAGAGTAGCCCTGAGGTCCTGCCGACTTGGCAAAACGCTCAGCAGAGTATTTTGACATGGTGCCATTGGCGTTCATTTCGTCAGCCCTGTTGGCAACGATGTGCCACATGAACTTTGTATTGGAAGTACCGCCATTGAGCTCTTTCACGTCGAAGCCTGACGCTGACTTGCTGGTCACATAAACACCTTTGCAATCGCCTTCGAGCTGGATGAAGACCCTCAGGGGGTGCTCTTCGTTCACCACGATGTTCTTGGTGAAGATAGGGTCGATAGAGATGTGAGTTGAACCGCTGTTAAGCTGTCCTTGACCGTAGTCTTCAAAAAGGTTCTCAGGAGCTTCAGGAGCGCTGAGCACCACGAGATCATTGTTGAGGTCTTTTACCACGGTATTTACCGTTCCAAGACCTTCTATCTTACGGATCACGTTGGCGTTGGTAACGCAGCCCACGTAAGCCCATGCGGTAAGGTTGCTGTAGAAATAGCCGCCTGCCTTTAAGAGGCCTGCGGTAAGTGAGTCCTGTGTAACAAAACCAACCACACCAAACCTTCTGCCTGCACCAGAAACACCGCTGCCGGAGTTGAGTACGATAGAAGATCCGCCGTTACCGCCGCCTACTACGCCGGTACCACCAAGCGCGTTAGAAGGGTTATAGTTGTTGGTACCCCATACACCGCCGGTAAGCATATTGGTAGCTGCAGTTACCGCGCCTCTAACACCGAAGGCGCCCGCGCCGCCGGCAAAAGTGTTGATGCCGATAATTGCATTGGTTGCTGCTACTGTCTGACCCTGGATGCCGATACCTGTGCCTGTGTTGGCGCCAAGAATACCGAGACCGCTGGAGTTGTTGAAGCCTTGTACACCTTGCCCGGTGGAGTTGTTAGTACCTACAACACCGATACCCGAACTCACCGATTGACCGTAAGCACCTACACCTGTGCCGGTGTTGTTGCCAAGCAGTCCCTGACCGGTAGCAGAGTTCTCACCATAAATACCCTGACCCGTAGAAGCCGCGTAACCGTTTACGGCGGCAGTACCAATAGCCGCTGTTTGAGAAGCATGCCCGTCGGCATATACCGAAATAACGTCACCGGCCTGGGGCGCGGCACCGTTGAATACCATTGTTCCGGCGGTCATGATCCTGCCGCGGTCGCTGCTGTTCGTTTTGAACACCAGATCGGCCGCGTTATTGCTGCCGATATAGTTCAGCGCGCTGCTGATACCGGTATTACCAGTGGTAAGCCATGCAGCGTTAACCGAAGTAACTGTTTGAGGGAAAGTAGTGTTGATGATCAGCTGACCATTGGTGTTGAAGTTGTCGTTGGTAATGGTCCAGTTGGGGCCGGTAGGTCCTGTTGCACCCGTAGCGCCCGCGATACCCTGAACACCGGTAGCGCCGGTAGCACCTGTGGGACCAGCTACACCCGCTGCGCCGGTAGCGCCCGTTGCACCGTTGGCACCATTAGCGCCGGTAGCACCCGTTGCTCCGTTGGCGCCTGTTGCACCATTGGCACCATTGGCACCATTAGCGCCTGTAGCACCCGTTGCTCCGTTAGCACCATTGGCTCCGGTAGGACCGGTAGCTCCATTAGCACCCGCGGGGCCGGTAGCACCTGTAGCACCATTGGCTCCTGCAGAACCTGTGGGGCCTGTAGGGCCACCCAATACGCAGAGAGATACCCATACGGTACCGGTGGTCTTATAGTAGAAATAACAATCGAAGTTAGTATCATACACCAGCAAGCTGTTGGCAGGTGTAGCAATGGCCAAACGCTGAGCGGTGGTCATCCTGGGAACAAGCACGCCTTTGCCAGTCGAAACCATTTCCAGAATAGAAGTAGCGTCGGGTGTGTTGGTGCCGATACCTACGTTATTCTGCGCGAAAGCGCCGGGGGCTGAAAAAACAGTAATTATCCCGAACGCAAAGAGGCGGGACAGTTTTTGGTAGTTTTTCATTAATCAGGGATCTATTTTTTGTTGAAACTAAAGCGCAAATTTATCATTTAATAGGGGAAATCCAAATTTATTAAGTTTTCTCACTTAATGATGTTCACATGCCCCATCATCTTGTGTTCCTCCCCGAATTTTGCGTCATAAAAACGGAGGGTATACACGAAAACGGTGCTTTGCATGATCTGTTCGTTCATGTTCTCCAGGGTGCCTTTCCACACATCGGTGGGATCCTGGCTTACAAATACCTGCTGTCCCCATCGGGTGAAGACGCGCATCTCAAAATTTTCTTTTTTGATCCCTGTTGCCTTCACAAAGAACACATCGTTAAGGCCATCGCCGTTAGGGCTGAACGAATTAGGAACGTACATGGTGTACTCATCGCGCACCATAATGGTCTTCGTGGAAGTATCGCAGCAACCGTCGCTGTTACAGGCGATAAGCCTTGCGGGATATTCGCCCTCATTAGCATAGGTGTTCTGCGGATTCTGAAGGATGGAGGTATTGCCATCGCCAAAATCCCAGCCCCACTGTACGGCGCCACCGGTTTGATCAGTGAAGGTGCAAATAGGATCGAAAAGAGATACTACAGGAGGGCTCGCAATGAAGTTGGCGGTGATGGGCGCGCCGATCTTCACTATTACGGTATCCCTTGCTTTGCCTCCGCTGCACATGGTTACTTCGGCAATGTAAGAGGTGGTGGTGGTGGGGCTTACGGTAATGCTGTTGCCTACGCCGATGTTGGTGCTTCCCTGGTACCAGGTAACACCACTGGGAATGAACTCCCAGCCTTCGTTAGAAGCAGTCCATGCTACGGAATTCCTTCCGGGAACAACGTAAGCAATAGTACCAGTAGCATCATGAACACCCTGTGTGGCAGTACCGCCCTGCCATGAAGTACAAGGGGGTTTTGTTTGAATGTAGTTCTCGATCTTGTTCGAGGTCTCGTTGAGCACAACCTGGAAAGTGCCCAGGTTGGCGGTGCACTGGAACAGCGGAACGCCAAGCCAGGTGATCACGCATTTACGGTTGGGCTGGCTGCCGGTGGTTTGGTAAAGTACTTGTCCAACGCCGTTATCGGGAGCCCAATCCTGCCAGGGGCCCATGATGCAATCTTTGGGAACGCTGGCGTTGGTGCTCGGAATAGCGGCAGAGGTATAGTTGGTGGGCTGGCCCTTGGTAAAACTTACCCAGCCATTGGAAGCGATGTATAAATAATCATGCGGCTTGCCCAGGAAACAGAAGGTAAAGCCAATGGAGATAGAGTCGGTAAGGCAGTCGTCGCAATAGTTGAACGGCTTATTGGTGATGGCTTCGGTGGCCATGGTTCCAGCGAAAGGCTCGGGCGTGTATGGGATCTGTTTGAAGGAATAACTGGTGGTTCCCGCAACGCCTTTGACAATGGCATTGAGCTGTACAGGGGCTCCGTCGCACATGGCTGTGTCGTTACCGGCATTGATCTGTGCAGATGCCAGTGCGGGTAAAACAGCGATGAAAAAACAAATAAGGGCCTTTTTCATAAACCTTCCCTTGTACGGGTACAATCGTTAAAAGTAACAATTAAAACAACAATTACCAAATTTGCTTGTTTTGGGCATTTTCCTCAATAAAAGAAAGACACAGGGCCGGGAGCATAGGTTGCATTTTCGGGGGGTAAAAAACCTGTATTTTTTGGGGTATTTGCCCCGGGCTTCGCCCGATTGCATTTTCTTTCTATTTTAGCGTCCTAATCCCTAAAAAATCATTGAAATGAAAGTAACAGTAGTAGGTGCAGGCAATGTAGGCGCTACCTGTGCCGATGTGATCGCTCATAAGGAGCTGGCCAACGAGGTGGTGCTCGTGGATATCAAAGAGAATTTTGCCGAAGGCAAAGCCCTCGATATCTGGCAAACGGCCCCCATCAACATGTACGATACACGTGTGAAGGGTTCCACAAATGATTACACCAAAACAGCTGGTTCAGATGTGGTGGTGATCACTTCGGGCCTTCCCCGTAAACCGGGAATGAGCCGCGACGACCTGATCTCTACCAATGCGGGCATCGTAAAATCGGTGACCGAGAACATCATCAAGCATTCGCCCAACGCCATCATCATCATTGTATCCAATCCCCTCGACGTGATGACCTATTGCGCGTATCTCACCGCGAAGAAAGACTCAAGGAAAGTGTTCGGTATGGCCGGCATTCTTGATACCGCGCGTTACCGCGCATTCCTTGCGGAAGCGCTCAATTGTTCACCTAAGGATATCCAGGCTGTTCTCATGGGCGGCCACGGCGACACTATGGTGCCGCTGCCCCGTTATACTACCGTAGGAGGCATACCCGTTACTGAACTTATCGAAAAAGATAAACTGGATGCTATCATCGAGCGTACCAAGAAAGGCGGAGGAGAGATCGTGAACCTGCTGGGAACTTCAGCATGGTACGCTCCTGGCGCCGCCGCGGCGCAAATGGTGGAGGCCATTGTGCGTGACCAGAAGAGGATCTTCCCCGTATGCGCGCTGCTCAACGGCGAATACGGTTTGAAGAACATCTACCTGGGAGTGCCTGTGAAGCTTGGCAAGAACGGCATCGAAGAGATCATTGAGCTGAAGCTGAACGCCGACGAAACAAAGCTGCTGCAGGATTCTGCAAAGGCTGTTAAAGAGGTGATGGACGTTCTTGATAACATGAACGCCGTTACCAAGTAACCTGCAATAAACACAGAGCACCCTTCATTGAAGGGTGCTTTTTTTTGCTCTTGTAATTCCCGCGCCGGATGAAAACAATGATACCACTGAAACTGCTGAAGATCGAGAACGATGGCTTGCACCTGAGCATTCGCGCGAAGATCAACGGCAAGGCCGCGCACCTGCTGATCGATACCGGCGCCTCAAAGACCGTTTTCGACAGCAACCGCATTGGGAAATTTGTAAAGGAAAAGAGCTTCGATCTCAACGACCAGCTGAGCACCGGCCTTGGTACCAACACCATGAAAAGTCATATTGCGGTGATCAAAAAGATCAGCCTTGGCAAAGTGAACATTGCCGGTTACAAAAGCGTGCTGCTCGACCTTTCGCATGTGAACGAAAGCTATGAGAAGTTAGGACTGAAGCCGATAGACGGTGTTTTGGGCAGCGACCTGCTCAGCGAATACAAAGCGGTGATCGATTATCACAAAAAAGCGCTGAGCCTTTCGTTCAGGAAATAAATTTCTTTCTTATTTCTTCGGTGGGAACCATGCAGGAGTCTCTCTTTCCCCACCAGCGGTAGCGGTTCCTCGCGATGAAATTATAAACGGCATTGCGAAGGAATGGAGGCACGATGATGAGCCCGAAAAGCAGGGGCCAGAGCCCGGGTAGTTTCCGTGCGATCCTCAGCGCGGCACCTGAACGAAGATGTGCTCTTCCTTTTTCGATGTATATAAAACTCTCCATTCCCGGTAGCTCCAGCTGGTATTCTGCTACCAGTTTTTTTGCTGCTTCTGACTGCAAAGGCGCGAATAAGAACGCGTTGCGATGGTCGCGCTTCAGCAAAAAATTCACCCAGAAATTACAAAGATTGCACTCGCCGTCGAAGAGGATGATGCCCGGTGTTTGCCCCGCCGTGTTCATCAGGGTTTAAGGGCCACCGAGTAGGGATCGGAGGCCACCTCGATCTTTTTGCCGGTAAGGCTCAGCGTTATCAGGTCAATGAAAACGATGTTGCCGTTCCTTCCGCCGCAGCCTGAGGAATGGTGCGGAGCCGGGCCGCTGGGATTGAAGTTGCGGTTGGCGATATACACCAGCTTTTTGCTTTCGTCAACAGCAAGTCCGTGCGGCTGGTAACCGCAGTCGATGATCTTCACGAGAAGATGCGTGTTGTAATCGATCACCGCAACAGATCCTCTTTTTCCAGCGAATGTTACCGTGTCTTCGGGACATGTAACAAACAATTTTCCCGTAGAAGCCGATACCGCTATTTCCTGCGGGAAGCTGCCGACAGGAATCGTAGCAAGCAGGCTATCGTTGGCGGTCTTCATGATGCGCACTTCATTGGTCTTCTGGCAGCTCACAAAATACTTGGAACCGTCAGGCGAAAGCAATATCTCATGCGCGTCGTAAAGAGGGGTCTTGATGATGCTTTGCCCGGTTTGCAGCACCTTAGTGTCTATCTGTGGTGAATAGGGATCGCTCACATCGATCTTGTAAATATAATTGCCGGTTTGCGCGGTAACGTACAACGTTTTTCCATCACCGCTTATCGCGGAGCCATGCGGGAAGATGAGGTTCTGCGCGTCAACGTAAGTAATGAGCACTGCCCCGGTTACAAGGTCAACGTATTTGATCTTGCTCCCGGTCCAGTCGATGCAGAAAGCATTTTTTGAATCGGGGGTGATCACGAAAGTGTTCCAGTCGCCGGCGTTGAGGAAGACCTGTCCCGCATAGCTGTCGTCAGCCGTCCTGAACTTTTGCAAAGCCTTGCCCGAGCGTAGCAGCGCGTACCAATGCTGCCCGTCAGGCGCAACGCGGATGTAATGAGGTGACTCGGTGCTTGCGTCATTGCCAACATCAATGTAACGCATTTGCAGGCCGGTCTCCTGGTCGAACACCGTTACCACATCGCAGCCCTGGTTGGTCACATAGAATTTTTTACGGGTGGGGTTCCCTCCGAACTTTACCATGCCACAACCATTGGGAGCTCCCTGCGCGATCCAGTCCCTGAGCATCAGGTAGTCAGTTTCCGAAAGCGGTTCGCGCTGGTAGGGCATCACAGGGTTAAGAGTAATGCCAAGCGAAGGATCGGTATTGGTGTAATAACAGAAGGTGCTGAAGTCAGGCCGGTATGGAATGATACAAGCTCCGCTGCGTCCTCCTTCAAAAAGTTTTTCCCACGATTCCATTGAAAGACCCGCCGCCGCCTCCTTGCTTTTGTTGTTATGGCAACCCGATACAGCGCACTGGGTAAGGATCAGCCGTCCAACTTTTGATGGATAGCCGCTCTGCGCCTGTGGAATGACCACATCATCGCGTTTACAGCCGCAAAAGGCCGCAGCGATGAAAGACCAAACAATTAACCATTTTACCTTAACCATTAACCATCAATTGTTTGGTGCTCCATTGTTCAGCCAGCACTTGATCTTCTTCAGGTCATCAATGGGCAGCGGCCCTGAGGGAGGCATCGATTTAGCTTCCAGCACCCTCTTGTTGAGGCTGCCGTTGTCAGCTTTTGCCTTCAGGCCCGCATAAGTGGTAAAGTCACCGTTGGCAGAGCCGGCATTGTGGCATCCGGAAGAAACGCAATTGCCGCTGGTGATGGGTTTTATATTGGCATTGTAAGCCGAGGCCACTTGCGAACAATCTACGTTCGCCAGGGGATCATCGTCTTTCTTTTTACAGGCGCCCGCAAAAAGAAATACGAGTAGGGTGGTCATCCCAATAAAGTGGAAAAACTTCATTCTCTCAAAGGTAAGGAAATCCTATATCTTTTTCGCCCACTTGCTCTCAGGGAAGAACTTCTTATACAAAGAACCCCAGAAAATGATCGTATTGAAGGAATACACAGGCGCGCTGAACTGTTTGCGGGCATTTTTATCGCCGCTTAACAGGAAACGGTACCCCACATCAGCACCCAGCCCGAACCAATAAGTGACCTTGTAGTACCCGGTCACTACCGGCTGATACACGAACACGAAACGGCTGTCGGTATTAGTGCTTCCGCTGACATCATCATACGAAGTGAAGCTGCGGCCGAGACCGATCTCGACGGGAACGCTGAACTCCCATTTTTTGGTCTTGAAATAAACATACTCAAAGTAATAATTGAAATACTGCAGGTGCATAAAAGCAGGCAAGGTATCGTTAAGCCCGGTAGTGCTGTTGCCGATGACCTTTTCGGTGGAGTAAGGATTTTTCAGAAAGGAAATACCTCCGCCGATCCTGATCTTGTTGTCGAAGTCGGCGCCGATCTTCGCGCTGAGCACCGGCGCGTTAAAGCCGTCAATAAATGTTTGCCGTGTAGAGAATCCTCCTGTAAGCCGGGCCTTTTTATGGAAGGCCGCCACAATGGAATCGCCTAGCTGTGCCCTCGAGCAAAGGGCGCACAAGCAGCCAAGAAGAAGCAGGACGAGTCGCGGACGCATGAGATCGTGCTTAAAATTAAGCATAAAAAAAGAGCGGGACAGGCCCGCTCTTTTTACCAGGATATATTTTTCTTATTGATGGTTCAGCGGAATGCTGTAGGTGCCGGTAGTAGTTGACACCTTCAGGAAGTATAGCTGCTTGCCAAGCGCAAGATTCTGATCGATAAGCACAACAAGGTTGCTGCCTTTTGTTTCTGACCTCAGCACTGTTACACGCTGGCCGATAGAATTGTAAAGCTCCATGCTGCTAAGCGTGCCGG
Organism: Bacteroidia bacterium; assembly: GCA_025451785.1. GTDB lineage: Bacteria > Bacteroidota > Bacteroidia > JANWJV01 > JANWJV01 > JANWJV01. The sequence continues at coordinate 20,000 of JANWJV010000124.1, forward strand.
CTCCTTCGGGAAGCACCACCACCAGGCGATCGGTAAAGGGGTTGGGGTATGCTTTCACCACCACTCCTTTTGCGTTGCTGGCCACTGAAGTAGTAACAGAGGCCCAGTCGGCGATATGATCGGCGCTGGTACCGTCGGCAGTTTTAAAATTACCGCCTGCGAACATATCACTGTTCCAGTTCGTGAGGCAATACACATAGTCGTCCATGCCATTGTTGCCGTTGGGGGCCACATCGTACCATTTAGCTCCATCCCATTTAGCGATGAAGGTAGCGGCCACACCGTCGGCATCTTTGAACTCACCGCCTGCATACAGCTCACCGCTGTAGCTGCGGAGTGCCCATACGGTATTGTCCATGCCTCCGTTATTGGGTCCCATGCTCATCCATTTGCTGCCGTTATAACTGGCGATGAAATAAGCGCTGGTGCCATCCACATCTTTGAAGTTGCCTCCGGCTACCAGTTCGTTGTTATATACCTCAAGTGCATATACAGGCCCATCTGCACCACTTGTATTGCCCGCAGGGTTCACACTCGACCAGGTCGATCCATCCCACTTGGAGATATAACCTGCAGTAGTGCAGCAGGTCTTTTGGAAAGTACCGCCAGCGTAAAGCTCTTTATTGTAAACACAAAGGGTATATACGTTATCGTTAAGGCCTTTGTCGGCATCGCCCCAATTGCTTCCATCCCAATGGGCCACATGGCTCACGGAATTACCGTCGGCGGTATTGAAGGCGCCGCCGGCCCAAAGCTGCTTTGAGAAAATACTGAGGCAATACACTCCGCCGTCGAGGTCGTTCTGTCCAACAGAAACCCACTTAGAGCCGGTCCATTTGGCAATATAATTACAAGAGTTTCCGTCAGCCTGTGTAAAGAGGCCTCCAGCGTAAAGCTCACCGCCGAATTCGGCAATAGCCCATACTTCGTTGTCCATACCTTTTCCAACGGGAGACCAGTTGTTGCCATCCCATTTGGCAATGTAGTTAGCCGTGTTGCTGCCGGCATTGGTAAAGCTGCCGCCAACGTAAAGCTCGTTGTTGAATACGGCCATCGCATACACCGAATTATCGGCGCCGGTGCCTACTGCGCTCCAGTTCTGGGCGTAGGAAGTAAGGCTAAGGGCAATGGCAGAGAAGGAGAATAAAAGTTTTTTCATGATCGGGTTTATTTTAATGGTTGTTTTTTACTGGTGGCTCAGCGGAATGCTGTAAGTGCCGCTGGCGGTTGTCACTTTAAGGAAATATAATTGCTTGCTAAGCGCGAGGTGCTGATCAACAGGTATCGACAAGGCCTTGCCTTTCTTTTCTGCCTTCAGCACAGCCACGCGCTGACCGATAGAGCTGTAAAGCTCAATGCTGCTAACGGCGCCCGCTCCTTCAGGAAGTATAACTTCAATGTGATCGGTAAAGGGGTTAGGGAATGCTTTTGCGGCAGCGCCTTTCGCGTTGCTTGCAACTGCAGTGGTAACAGAGTTCCAGCGTGCGATGCTGTTGGCGTTAACGCCATCCACATCGAAAAAAGAACCGCCGGCATAAAGTGAACCGTTGAAGGCATACAATGAATAGCAGTAATCATCCATGCCGTTGCCGGTGCTGGGCGATACATCGTACCATTTGTTGCCATCCCATTTCGCGATGTAGGAGGCAGTAACGCCATCGGCATCGTAAAATTCGCCGCCCGCGTAGAGGTCGCCGTTGTAGGAGCAAACGGCCCAAACCACATCATCAAGGCCGCTGTTATTTTGGATCGCCACCCATTTGCTTCCGTTGTAAGAAGCAATGTAATCGGCGCTGGTGCCGTCAACATCTGAAAAAAGTCCGCCGGCGATAAGATCGCCATTGTAAAAGGCAAGCGCGTTAACTACATCGTTGGCTCCATCGGTATTTCCGTTGGGTGCCACGCTTGACCAGGTACTGCCGTCCCACTTGGCTATGTAAGTCGCCATAGCGCAGCAGGTCTTTTGAAAAGCGCCGCCGGCATAAAGGTCCGTACCATCGGAGGCCAAAGCATATACATTGGAGTTAAAGCCCTGGTCAGCGTCCTTCCAGGAGCTGCCGTTCCAGCGGGCTACATAATTTACCGAGTTGCCATCGGCAGTGGTAAAGGTGCCGCCGGCGAACAATTCGCCGTTGTGTACGGTAAGTGCCATAACAGAACCATCGAGATCGTTATTGCCTAACGATACCCACTTAGAGCCTGTCCACTTAGCAACGTAATTAGCGCTGTTGCCGCCTGCGTTAAGGAAGTTACCACCGGCGTAAAGCTCGCCGTTATAAACAGCCAGGGCGCGAACGTCGTTGTCCATCCCTTTGCCAAGTGCCGACCAGCTGCTGCCATCCCATTTTGCTATATAATTAACGGTAATATTTCCTGCTTGCTTAAAATTACCGCCTATATACAGGTCGGTGCCCTGCGAAGTAAGCGCGAACACATCAACACCGGCGCCAACGCCAAGTGCCGACCAGGCTTGCGCGAAGGAAGAAAGGCTGATAGCAAGAAGAAAAGAGGAGAGTAGAAGTTTTTTCATGGGAGGTTTTTTAAATGAACGGCTAAGGTACGAAACCTGCCGTAAATAAAAAACCCTTCCGGCCGGGCCAGAAGGGTTTCAGTTGAAGATCAGCGTTGCATTTAATCGTGCTCTCCTCCGTCGTGCTCTCCGTCCTCAAGAGGAACGGTTTGCGGCACAAAGTCTTTTGATTTCCCCGGTTTGCTGTAGTCATAGGCCCAGCGGTGCACCACGGGAAGCTTTCCTGCCCAGTTGCCGTGGATATGGCCAACGCCGTTGGTCCATTCCAGGGTAGTGGAGTTCCAGGGGTTTTCCGGGGCTTTGGGACCACGGAAAATGCTGTAGAAGAAGTTGAACAGGAAGATCAGCTGGGCGATGGCACCAATGATGGCCGCCACAGAAACAAATTCGTTGATGTCCATAAGGTTATCGAAGATGGGGAAAGCGGTATTGGAGTAATATCTTCTTGGTACGCCTGCCAGTCCCAGGAAGTGCATGGGGAAGAACACCGCATAGGCAGAGGCGAAGGTGATCCAGAAGTGGGCATAGCCCAGCTTTTTGTTCATCATCCGTAGGAACAATTTCGGGAACCAGTGGTATACACCCGCGAACATCCCGAGGATGGCGCTGAGACCCATCACAATGTGGAAGTGCGCCACCACGAAATAAGTATCGTGGATGGGGATATCGAGCGCTGAGTCAGCGAGGATGATACCGGTAACACCGCCGGAGATAAAGGTCGACACCAGGCCGATGGAGAAAAGCATGGCAGGGGTGAACTGGATATTGCCTTTCCAGAGGGTGGTAATGTAGTTGAAGGCCTTCACCGCCGATGGTATGGCGATGAGCAGCGTGGTAAATACAAAGACAGATCCCAGGAAGGGGTTCATGCCGGTGATGAACATGTGGTGGCCCCATACGATGAAGGAGAGGAAGCCGATAGCCAGCATAGAGCCGATCATGGCGCGATAGCCGAAGATGGGCTTGCGTGAGTTCACCGCGATGATCTCCGAGGCCATGCCGAGGGCAGGCAGCAGCACGATGTATACCTCAGGGTGACCCAGGAACCAGAAAAGGTGCTGGAACAGTACAGGGCTGCCGCCGGTCGCGTCAAGCGGGTGGCCGTTGATGAAAATGTCTGACAGGTAGAAGCTCGTGCCGAAAGTACGGTCCATGATGAGCAGCACCGCGCAGGAAAGGAGCACAGGGAATGAAAGCACGCCGAGGATAGCGGTGATGAGGAATGCCCAGATGGTAAGTGGCAGGCGGGTCATTGACATACCCTTGGTGCGCAGGTTGATAACGGTAATGATGTAGTTAAGGCCGCCAAGAAGTGCTGACACAACGAAGAGCGACATACTGATAAGCCACAGGTCCATGCCCGCGCCCGATCCCGGAATGGCTTCCGCCAGGGCACTTAAGGGGGGATACACTGTCCATCCCGCCGATGCCGGCCCGTTCTCTACAAAGAGCGAGGCGAACATAAGGAGACTTGACACGAAGAAGAACCAGTACGAAAGCATGTTAAGGAAGCCGGAGGCCATATCGCGCGCGCCTACCTGGTAAGGTATGAGCAGGTTAGAGAAGGTACCGCTCAGGCCGCCCGTAAGTACGAAGAACACCATGATGGTTCCGTGGATCGTTACCAGCGCGAGGTACATATTGGGGTCCATCACTCCGTCTTTGCCCCACTTGTCGCCAAGCATGTAATTGATGAAGGCGAATTTTTCACCAGCTTCACCCCAGGCCAGCTGGAGGCGGAAGAGCGTTGACATGAGCATCGCCACCACCGCCATGAAGATAGCGGTGATCAGGAACTGCCTGGAGATCATCTTATGATCCTGGCTGAAGACGTATTTCGTTATGAACGTCTCCTGATGATGATGGTGATCATCGTGCCCGTGGCCGTGGTGTTCGCCGTGGCCGTGTCCGTGATTATCTGACATACTCGTTTATTTTATAATGGTCTCTTTATTTTCCTTCCTTGATCTCCGCAGCGTCGGCAGTAGCAGGGGCTGCGCTGAGATTGGGTTTTTGTTTTTTCAACCAGGCATCAAATTCCTCCTGGGTATCTACAATGATGTTCATCTGCATGTTGTAATGGCTGGCTCCGCAGATCTTGTTGCACAGCAGTAAGTATTCAAAGTTCGGGTTGTTGGTGATCTCCTTCATCCTTTTTGACGTGATGGTAGGAGTAAAGTGCAGGAAGGTGATCATACCGGGCACCGCGTTCATCTGCTGGCGGAAGTGCGGCATATAAGCGCTGTGGATCACGTCGCGCGAGCGGATCTTGAACTCCACAGGCTGGTTTATAGGGATGTGGAACTCGCCCTTCACAGTAAAGTCGTCAGCGGTCTTGGGGTCGTTAGCGTCAACGCCAAGGGGATTGCTGGCAGTAATAAGCTTGTAGCTGAAACCACCAAGGGTATTGTCGGTGCCGGCATAACGCGCGGTCCAGTCGAACTGTTTTGCGTACAGCTCAATGATACGCATATTGGGGTCGGCGGGAGCGGTAATGGTGGTCCACGATTTAAGACCCAGGATGATGATCACCGCCAGCACCACTGCGGGAACGGTGGTCCAGAGGATCTCCAGTTTGTTGTTATGGGGATAGTAATGCGCTACCGCGTTGTCGCGGCCGTAGTATTTGTAAGAGAACCAGAAAAGCAGCACGTTGGTGATGATGAACACCACCCAAATGATGATGAAGTTGAAGTTAAGAAGCCAGTCGAGCTCAACACCTTCGATGGATGCGGCTACCGGCAGGAGCTTGTCCTTGTACTTGATCACCTGCCAAAAACAGAAGAGCATAAAGGTGACCATGAACCAGAACATCAGCTTACCGTTCCTGCGGTTGTCAGCTTCTTTGATCTCGTAATGGCGGGTCCCTTTCAATTCCGAAGCGAGCTCGAACACTCTCATCAGCTGGGTGGCAGCGATGATGCCGAGCAGGATGGCCGAATAAACTAAAAACTTGATCATACGCGATGAATTTTATTTAATGTTTCTTCTTCGATACGTTTTACAATCAGGTACTGTGATGGAGGCTTTCGTCCAGGTACGGGTGGTTCTTCACCAGCAGCGGGGCTTTGGCCAGGTTACTGAGCACGATAAAAACGAACAGGCCGAGGAACCCGGCGAACATGCCGATCTCGGTGAATCCAAAATGCTTGTGTTCATGTACTGCGGCAGGCATGATCATGGTATACACATCGAAGTAATGGCCTGCGGTGATGATGATTCCCACGAAGGTGAGGAAGCCGGCATTGCGCTTGGCATCTCTCGACATGAGGAACAGCATCGGGAAGGCGAAGTTCGTAAAGAACATTCCCCACAGGATGCCGCGGTAGCCGAACTCGTGCAGCCTGTCGTAATAATAGCTTACTTCTTCAGGCATGTTGGTGTACCAGATAAGCATGAACTGCATAAAGAACAAGTAGGTCCAGAGGAAACTGATGGCGAACATCCATTTTCCAAGGTCGTGGATGGTGCTTTCAGTAACAAACTCCATGTAGCCCTGGCTCTTCAGGTGCAGGGTAAGAAGGATGATGGTGATCAGCGCGGTGATCCACATTCCGGAAAAGGTATACCATCCGAACATGGTGCTGAACCAGTGTGTGTCGATCGACATGATCCAGTCCCAGGAGCAGGTGGAAGAAGTAACGCCGAAGAACACCAGGAAGATAGCGGCGCTCTTCATATTGCTGAAGTGGATCACGTGGTTGCTGTCGCCGTTCAGGTCAGCGTCGAGCGAGCGCTTGCGGAACAGGCGCTGGAAGCCCGACCAAACAACAACATAAACAATAGCCCTGCCCATGAAGAAGATGGGTCCGAGGTATCCCATTTTACCCTGGATCAGCTCGTCGTGTTTCACCACTTCGGGATCCATGAACTCGTAGATATGATGCACACCCAGTTCGCCCAGGATCAGGAAGAGCAACATGATACCCGCGCCAATGGGCAGGTAGCATGATACGGCTTCGATCACACGTTTAACGGTAGTAGCCCATGCAGCTTCCGCGGCGTATTGCAGCGCCAGGAAGAAAGTGGCAGCGAGGCCAATGGCCATGAAGAAGAAGGTGTTCAGGAGCAGGTTGGCCCAAAACCGGTTGTGATGGTAATGGTCCTCCATGCCTTCGGGGGCGTGGTCAGTGATGAAACCCACGATCATGGCGATGAGGCCAATGCCCATCAGCACGAAGGTCGCCTTCTTGAGCCTGTCAGGGAATGTATAGGTTAAATTCATAATCAGGTAAATTATTTATGTTCTCCTTTATGTTCTTCTGTTGCTTTTGCGCCTTCAGCTGCAGGTGCTGCGGTACTGTCCTTCGCTGCAGGTGCGGCCCCTTCGGGATTCTGAAGCTTTTGTACATAATGCACCAGCTTCCAGCGCTCTTCAATGCTGAGCAGCGAGCGGTGCGATCCCATCAGGCCTTTGCCATAAGTAATAGAATGAAATATCTTTCCTTCGGGAAGGCCTTTTATCGCTCCTGAGGAATAAGAAGGAGGAGCACCGGGAAGTTTTTGCCCTACTTTACCGTCGCCCCCGCCAGCCGTGCCGTGGCAGTGCACACAAAACTTACCGTAAAGTACTTCGCCTTCCGCGAGCACTTCGGGACTTTTCAAAATGGGGTTCTTCAGCAGTCGTCCTGCGGCAGAATATCCTCCTGTATCGTTCGCGAAAGGATAGGGCAGGTAACCACGGGCGATGGTGCCTGCAGGAGGCATCATGTTGGCCGACATCGTGTCGCCATCCAGCGTCGTCATCATATTGGTCTCGAACGAAGGAGAACGGTACATGTCAGGCATGTATTCCACTCCCGGGCTGTTGGCGTCCTTTTTACCGCAGGCGCCCATCAGCACAAGAACAGAGATACCGGTGATGAGTTTCTTCATATTAACAGGTCGTTACTTTATTAATGTTTAATGTTCACTTCCGAAGCACCGGTCTTTTTGAGGGTCGACTCGATAGCGCTCTTCTGCGCGTCGCTTGCCTCCAAAAGGATCAGGAACTTATTGTCGGTGGTCCTGGGGTCGGGATTCTTCGGGGTAACACCGGGAAGGATCCAGCTTCTCAGGAAAAAGGTGATGGCCATGCCGTGCGCCGCGCAAAGCACGGTACATTCGAAAGTGATAGGAACAAAAGCCGGTATGTTCATGTAGTAGGCGAAGCTGGGCTTGCCGCCAATGTCGGTAGGCCAGTCGTGCACCATCATGTACCACATCATGAGCGTGCCGAGCGAAGTGCCGGTAATGCCGTAAAGGAAAGAAGTGATGGCGATACGGGTACGCTTCAGGCCCATGGCATGGTCGAGGCCGTGCACGGGGAAGGGCGTGAACACGTCCTTGATGCTGATGCCCTGCGAACGAAGTGCGCTAACGCCTTCGATCAGCTGCACCTCATCGTCGTAGATTCCGTGAATGACTGTTTTGCTCATATGCTGTTATATCTGAATATTAATGATGTGCGTTGCCTTTCTTATACTGTATGCTTGATGACTTCACAATACTTTTCAATTCGGCTTGCGCGATCACAGGGAACACCCTCGCGAAGAGCAGGAAGAAGGTGAAGAACATGCCGATGGTTCCGATGAAGATGCCCACATCCACGAAAGTGGGGGAGTACATGTTCCAGGAAGAAGGCAGGTGTGTACGGCAAAGTGTGGGTACGATGATCACGAAGCGCTCGAACCACATGCCGATGTTCACCACGATAGACATAAAGAAAGTGAAGGCCAGGTTGGTGCGCAGCTTTTTGAACCAGAAGATCTGCGGCGAAAGCACGTTACAGGTCATCATGGCGGCATAGGCCCACCAATAGGGTCCCGTCGCCCGGTTGAGGAAGGCATATTGTTCGTATTCCACACCCGAGTACCAGGAGATGAACAGCTCGGTAAGGTAAGCGATACCTACCAGCGACCCGGTAACGATGATAACGATGTTCATATACTCCACGTGCTTCACGGTGATGTAATGCTCCAGGTTGAACACCTTGCGCATGATGAGCAGCAGGGTCAATACCATGGCGAAGCCGGAGAAGATAGCACCGGCAACGAAATAGGGCGGGAAGATGGTGGTGTGCCAGCCGGGAACTACCGATGTGGCGAAGTCGGTGGATACAATAGAGTGTACAGAGAATACCAGGGGGGTGCTGAGGCCGGCAAGTACCAGCGACACTTCCTCGAAACGCTGCCAGTCCTTGGCCCTTCCGCTCCATCCGAAGCTGAGTATTGTGTAGATCTTTTTGGCCATCGGCTTGGTCATCCTGTCGCGGATCATGGCGAAATCAGGGATGAGGCCGGTATACCAGAACACAAGTGATACAGAGAAATAGGTCGATACCGCGAACACGTCCCAGAGGAGTGGTGAGTTGAAGTTCACCCAGAGGGAACCGAACTGGTTCGGAAGGGGGAACAGCCAGTAGTCGAGCCAGGGGCGGCCGGTGTGCAGCACTACGAAGATGGCCGCGCACATTACCGCAAAGATCGTCATCGCTTCCGCGGAACGGTTGATGGCCATTCTCCATTTCTGACGGAATAGCAAAAGCACCGCCGAGATCAGGGTTCCCGCGTGGCCGATACCGATCCACCATACGAAATTGGTGATGTCCCATGCCCAGTCAACACCGTTGTTAGAGCCCCACACCCCGATACCGGTACCGATGGTGTAAGCAAGGCACCCGATCCCCCACATGAAAGCGACGAAGGAGATGGTGAACACGATCCACCACTGCCTGTTGGGCTTGCTCTTAATCGGCCTGATGATATCGTCAGATATATCGCTGTACGATTTCTCGACGATAATTAAGGGCTCCCTGATTGCTGATTCCTTATGCATATCTTACATTATATAGGTGTTCGATCAAAAACGATTACGATTCTTTTTTCTCTTCGTGCTTCTCTTCATGCTTTTCTTCCTGATGCTCTTCGTGTTTCTCTTCGTGGTGCATCTCGGTAGGCGCACAGTTCCTTACTTTCACTTTGTAAGAAACAGTGGGCTGGAAGTTCATCTCTTCGAGCATGAAATAGTTCCGTTCATCTCTCGCCTTCGTTACCGCGCTTTCAGCGTCGTTGAGGTCGCCGAACACGATAGCGTTAGTAGGACAAGCCTGCGCGCAGGCGGTTTGGATGCTGCCATCCACCAGCTTGGCTCCAGCCTTTTTGGCTTCGAGCTTGCCAGCCTGTACGCGCTGTATGCACATAGAGCATTTCTCCATTACACCCCTTGAGCGAACCACCACATCGGGGTTCAGCACCATGCGGCCCAGGTCGTCCTGCGCGGGGTTAAAAGTGTAGTCGGTATTGGCGTTGTAGTTATACCAGTTAAAGCGCCTTACTTTGTAAGGACAGTTGTTAGCGCAATACCTTGTTCCCACACAGCGGTTATAGGTCATTACGTTAAGGCCGTCAGAAGTGTGGTTGGTGGCGATCACCGGGCAAACGGTTTCGCAGGGAGCCTGGTTACAGTGCTGGCACATCACCGGCTGGAAGATCACTTTCGGGTTCAGCTCGGCGGGTTTTTCCATGTCAAGATACATGGATACGGCGCCTTCGCCTTTCTCTTCCGCCACGTGCTCGTTCATATCGCTTTCGTAATAGCGGTCAATACGGATCCAGAGCATTTCGCGGGTGCGCATCACCTGGTCCTTACCTACCACTGCCACGTTGTTTTCGGCAGTACATCCTACCACGCAAGCACCGCAGCCAATGCAGGAGGTAAGGTCGATGGTCAATCCCCAGCGGTGGCCGAGGCGGTCGAACTTATCCCAAAGGGTAACATCGGTAGGGTTCTTCAGGCCGCTGTGCGTATGGAGCATCTCGCGCTCGTTGCCTGCGCTGGCATCCTTCTTAAATTCTTCGAGGGTGGTCGACTTGGCAAGGTGCCTGCCCATCATGGTGTGATGGATCTGCGTACCCGCAAGCTTGTAATATTCATTGGCGTTCTCGATCTTCACATCGAAAGCGGCATACATCATCTGGTTGTTCACCATCTGAACCAGCGGATAGGCGTTCTGACCTACCACACCTACTTTGTCGCTCAGCATTCCAGCCTTGGTCCTGCCGTAGCCGAGAGCAATGCCTACAGTACCGGGCATCTGGCCGGGCTGCGGGAACACAGGAAGTTTCAGCGTTACGCCGCCCACGGTGATGTTCACCAGGCTGGCATCGCGGTCCTGCCTTTCCATAAGGCTAAGGTTCATGATCTTCATGTCGATAGGCGACATGGTAACATAGTTGTCCCAGGTCACACGGGTGATGGGATCAGGAAGTTCCTGCAGCCAGGGGTTGTTGGCCTGGAGGCCGTTGCCGGGACCTGCCTTTTCATAAAGAGCAAGTTCGAAGGCTCCGCCCTTGGGCCATTTGGCGATCATGCCAGCGGCTTCGCCGGCCGACATTTTGGGAGCGGGTTCTGTTTTAACATCCACTACCATTTCCTGCTTGAACATGCCGGCGCCTGAAATGCTAACAGTATCTTTCTTAGTGTTCTTCGCTTCGTCCTTGCCGCTGTCGGTCTCTCCGGAGGGCATCAGGACCTTACCGGTGCCAACTGTAACCGCACCGTCGTGCAGTGAGTTGTTCCAGAATTCGGTAAACATCATGTACTTGCCTTGCATGGGATACACGCGCTCGCTCCATATCTTTTGTATGTAGGAATGGTAATCCATTTTATTACCGGCCCAGTGCAGCAGTGTTTGCTGTGCCTGTCGGGTGCCTTCGTGGCGGGGCTTGGCGAAGAGAGGCATAATGGCCGGCTGCTGGAGGCTGTAATGCGCCAGACTGGGGTTCGCGTCGTTCCATGATTCCAGGTAGTGGCTGTCGGGACAAACGTAATCGGCCCACTCGGCGGTCTCATCGATGCGGTCGGCAAAGGAAACTTTCAGTCCTACCTTTTTATAAGCTTCAGCGAAGCCTGCGGAGGCGGGGGCGGTATAAACGGGGTTCGTATTATAAGTGATGAGGGCGGCTACTTTACCGGCTTTCATATCGTTCACCAGTTCGGCAAACTCATCGTCCATGCCCTGGCGTACATAAGAGGGCGAGTCCATATCGAGGGTGCTGCCGTAGTTGTTCAGCATGGTGTTGATGCCGTTCACCAGCACCTGGCAGGCGGTATCGTTAACGCCGCATACCACCAGCGAAGCACCTTTGTTAGCGGCAAGCCACTTAGCGGTTTCGGCTATCTTGGCATCGGCAGGTGTAGCTGAAGATGCTACCGCTGTTCCGCCGCAGAGGGCCGCAACGGCATTGTATAAGTTGGCCACGGTGGCGCCCATGTGTGAGGGCTTCACGTGGGCGCGCTCGTCGGCATTAGCGCCGGTAAGCGAAAGGTTTGATTCGAACTGTACGTGCTTCGACATTTCCGAATTAGCCTTGCTGAGCTTGCGGCCCATGGAATATCCTTTGGCGTGCTCGATGGGCGATACCCAGTTGAGGAGGAAGTCGGCGCCGATGCTCACGATCACTTTCGCTTTTTCGAAATGATAAGTGGGCAGTACGGCTTTTTCGAAGCTGTTCCAGTTGGCTTTCAGCATGCCGGAGCAGGATACCGCGTCGTACTGAACGTGTTTCACGTTGCCGTACTTGGCAGCGAACTCGGCGATGGCAGCCTTGGTAGAAGGGCTGATGATGGTGGAGCTGAGGATGCGGATGGCACCACCGGTAGAAGCAATAGAAGTAAGCTTACTTCCAATTTCTTTATCTACAGTATCCCAGGTCGACTCAGCGCCTTTCGCGTAAGGACCTTTGATCCTGCTGCCGTCATATAATGAGAGCACGGAACCCTGGATACGGGCATTGGTGCCTCCTTTATTAATGGGGCTGAGGGTGTTGCCTTCCACTTTAATAGGACGGCCTTCGCGGGTCTTCACCAGGATGCCGGCATAATCGTTTCCGTCGAAATAAGTGGAGGCGTACCAGTTGGCAACGCCAGGGGTCACTTCTTCGGGCTTTACTACGTATGGAATGGCTTTGTTTACAGGCGTTTCGCAGGCAGCGAGGGAGGCAGCGGTAACGCTGAAGCCCAGGAATTTGAGGAAGTCCCTGCGGGAGGTCGAAGAGTTCTCTATCTTCTCGTCGCCCAGCAGTTTTTCCAGGGGGATCTCCTCGGCAAATTCGTTTTGCTGTTGCTGGATGAATTCAGGACCGTTTTGCAGTTCTTCTAATCCTTTCCAGAGTTTTTTAGTTGTACCCATAATCTAAACCTGTATAGTAATGGTTCCTTTTCTAAATGTTAGTAGTGGCACTTGCCGCACTCGATACCACCCATTTTGTCCACGGTGATCTTTTGTCCTTTGTACTTCTCAGCCAGTTTCGCGTGGAGCTGTTCGTAATAGGGGTTGTCCTTCATGCCGGGCACCTCCGTTTTGCGGTGGCAGTCGATACACCAGCTCATGGTGAGGGGTTCTTTCTGCTCTATCACGTGCATGCCTTGTACGTCGCCGTGGCAGGTGGCGCATTCCTGTTTGCCCACTTTCACGTGCTGCTGGTGGCTGAAGAATACGAAGTCGGGGAGGTTATGCACCTTCACCCATTCGATGGGTTTTTCGGGCTTGGTGTAGCCGCTGCCGTCGAAGCCGGAGGCTACGCGTACTTTTTCGATCTCAGGCTTCATCCAGCCGCAGGAGCCTTCAATACCCTTGTGGCAGTTCATACAAACGTTTACCGTGGGGATGCCGGCGGTCTTACTGCGCTCTACACCGCTGTGGCAGTACTGGCAGTTGATACCGTTATCGCCCGCGTGGATCTTGTGCGAGAACTTAATGGGTTGTTCGGGGGCGTAGCCGGTGTAAACACCAATGCCCATCATGCCATCCCATGCGGCTTTGGAGCCAATGCAAAGGACGAAGATGACGCAGAGCGCTACAAAGCGTTTGTGCATGCCCATCCAGGCTTTAGCCTCAGGCCAGAAGCCCATTTCGGGGTTCAGGGGTTTGCCTTCGCGCTCGTTGAGGGTGTTGCGGATAGAATGTTTTGTGGTACGAAGAACAGCGATGAGCAGTACAAGGAAGCTGATGATGCCAAGGAGCACATACAGAGTGGCATTGCTTTCTTCCTCTTCTGTTACAGCGAAAGGGTTTTCGCAGTCGCTTGGGGCTTCGTCACCGCCTCCTGTCTTGATAAATTCTCCAATGGCCAGAACCTCTTCTTTGCTCAGTTCACTTTCGAAAACGGTCATGGCCGAAACGTCGAAGGAGCTAATCTTCACGGCATATTTGTCGCCGGACTTGATCAGTTTATCGTTGTTCAGGACCCAGTTCACAAACCAGTCGCCCTGGGGAATGCGGTTGAAAACACCCAAGAGGCTGGGACCAGTGATCTTCACGCCCTCTTTCATGCTGTGACATACAGCGCACTTCTGCTTAAAAAGCTTCTTTCCGTCGGCTTGGGCGGAGGCATTATTGAAACTGAAAGAGAGTGAGAGAAAGAGGAGGGATAAGATCAACCTGAGCGGTTTCCGTGGAGAAAGACACACTGTATCCATAATGTTTTTTTTACTTTAAAGTGGGTGAGTAAAACAAGAACGTTGGACTTTTCACTCGGGTGGCAAATTTATAAGAAACTCAATACAACGATTACAGAATTTCGAAAATTTTATCAAGATTTAATAATTTATAATCATTCTAAATAAGATTTTTTTCTATCGCTGAAATGAGCTCTGAAATTATGCGCTTCGAATCTCGTTTCATCATGCCCGGAACGGCGTTCATCGAAGCCAAAAAAAGGGTACTTTTTTTGCTTTGGAGATAAACCTTTACTTTTGCTGCGATGAAAATGTGTTTGTCAAAACTTTCCGCCCTTCTTTTCCTGGTTTCGTCTTTCACCTTCCAGCTTTCAGGTAGGGCTCAACAGGATTCGGGGCGCGTAGAGGTGGTGCAGGAAGGCAGGATACCCGCAGTGCTCAATAAGTACCACGATATTCACGGAAAAAAGAATGGTAAGATACCCGGTTACCGCGTGCAGATCCATTTCGGCGGCGACCGCGCGAAAGCGAAAGAGATAAAGTCAAAATTCCTGGTAAGACATCCCGATGTTCCGGCCTACGACCCTTACGAGCAGCCCAATTTCAAGGTGCGTGTGGGCGACTTCCGCACACGCCTCGAAGCCTATAAGTTTATGAAGGAAATAATGGGCGAGTTTCCTGCCTCATTTATCGTGCAGGACGAGATCGAGCTTCCGAAGCTGGATTGAATTTCCCCTGAATTTCCCCGCGATTAATCGCGGGGCTAAAGTTCCGGATTATTTAAACCCAACCGAAACGGCCACACAGCCGCTCTTGTCGAGCCCATCGCCGCCTGTACTTGCCGGCGCTATGATCTCCACGGTAAGGTCTTGTGTGCTCTGCACGTCAAAATCCCACTGGATGGTTCCGTAACCTTTGGTGGTAAACACGGTGTTTCCAGCCGCGTCCTTCAGGTTGAACTGGATCTTGCCCAGGGCCTCGGCCGCTGATATCACAATACGGTATTCATCCCCGTAATAAAAGGTCATGGCCACTTCGGTCTTATCGCCGGCCAGCAGGGTGGTATTGGTCACCTGGCCATTGCTGATATAAGGTTTCAGTTTGGCGAGGCTCTTGTTCTTGCACTGCGCGAAGCTTTCGGAAGCAGTGAAGATCGCGAGGGTAAGTATGCTGAGTTTCAGGATATTTTTCATGTCTTTCTTTTTTTATCCGCCGAAGCTTTAGCGAAGGCGGGATTTACCTTGATTAGATCTTGGTGATATTGTTCCTGAGGGCCGCAGCCTTCTCGGTGATCTTGTCGAGCTGCTCTTTGCTGAGGGTGTAATTGTTAGATCCCCCAATGGTGATCTTGCCTTTGGTAGTGTCGGCCGTCACGGTAGGCGCTGAAGCGCTGCCCGACATGTCGTACACTTCCTTGATGCCTTTCAGCTCGTCGATGATAGTGGTGATGCCTCCGTCGGCGTTCTGGGTCTGGAGCATGGCCAGCAGGTTGTTGAGCGAGCCTTTCAGTTCCGCGATTCGGGTGCTGATGTCGCCAGCCTTCTTGCTGGTCTTCGCGGCCTGTGTTCCCAGGTAAAGTCCTTCTACGAAACCTCCTGTAAGGGCCATCGCGAAAGTATTGGCTTGTGCGTCTTCCTTAAATGACTCGTTGGCGTTGAGGTAGGATTCAGAGATGATCTGGAGCAGCGAGTCGCGCTTGCCTTTGTTGGCTTCCATGCGCTTGATGGTCTCGGCCGAAAAAGCACCCGAGGTGCCCAGTCCGTCCACCAGCTTCTTGGTAGCGTCCATGTAGTTCATGGTCTCCTGCATCTGGTCGAAAATGGTAGCGTAGCTAAGGTCGGCAACATACACGCCCAGGTTAAGCGCCTTGGCGGTGCTGGTGCTGTACTTGTCGGCATTGCCGGTAGGGTTCAGCATGGCCTTGTCAAAGGTAGCGCCCGATTTCTTGAGCATATTGCCCAGCTGGATAGGAGAGGGCAGCGAGTAGAACACGCTTTGCTTAGGAGCCTCCTTGGTCATGGTGTCAGGCACCTGCGTAGTATCTTTTGTGTCTTTGGGGTCTTCGCCCGATCCGCCGCAGCTTCCGAGTACGAAGGCCAGGGCAAGGGTCCCGATAGCTATCGGGGTGAAAATGTTTTTGCTGATGGTCATGAGGTTTGGATTTTCAGGACCAAATGTAGAATATTTTTTGAAAGTAAGACCCCTCCCTGTTGTAGGAGCTCTCCCCCTGCCCGGCGAAGCCGGGATAGGGGGAGACTCAGAGGGGGTTAGCTTCCAATTATCACCTTCCCCTCTACAACCAACTTCCCACCTTCCTCTGTTTTTATAGAGCAGGAATCCGGTAACTGAACGATGCCTTTGATAGTAAGCGTAGCCCCTTTCTTTACCAGCAGTCCGCTGTAAAGCCTGATATCGAAATCCCAGGTCTCGTTCTTGCTTATCTCGCGGGGCACAGGCGAGAAAGTATTTGCTTTTACGTACCTCCTCACCGTTTTGATCGAAAGCGCCCTGTGCATTTTGCCGATCTGCTTAGGTGAAAAATAATAATCGACCACCGCCGCGCCGCCCATCATATTATTAGTGCAGGTATTGCTTTTGCCCCTGGGGTCGCAGCTCCAGTCGGCCTGGTGCCAGCAGTTAAGGCCCTTGTTTTTGCCGAACACATCGTCGAGGTATTCAGGACTTTTCTCGTCGCAGGTCTCGGGGCAGCAGCTGGCCTGGTAAGTATGCATCAGGTCGAGGGTATGTCCAAATTCATGCGCTAAACATTGTGCGGTGGCATAGATGGGCGCTTCGCGTATAGGGATGTACGCGAACATATGACTGGTAAGGGATGGAGCGCTTGCGTAAGTGTCAAAGGAAGGATAAGGTGTTTCGGCATGTTGTGTGCAAGTTCCTGAACTGAAATAAACATTTAGCTGATCAAGACGTGAAGGGTCGGCTTTTTTTACCGCTGCTCTCATGGAGGGAACATCACAGCTTTTGCTCAGTCCCGCAGCCGGATAAAAGTAAATGCGGTCCTTCAGTTCAAAGCGGATCTTTGTGTCCTTTAATTCTTTTACGCCAGCTATTGGGTCCGAAGGCTTCGCATTATTGATATACCAGCTGTTCACCCATTCGATCACTTTCTTGAACGCTTCACGGTTCTCTTTTGTATCGGGCAGGCTGAACACGTTGAAGTTCACTTCAATGATCTTCACCGGTGTGTTGTCATCAGGAATATAGGTCTCGATGCGGCGGTATTTGCCGGTATAATCAGGATTGGTGTTACTGAGGGTATTGTTGCAAACGGGATTGCCGGGAGGTGGTGATGGAAGGAGCAGAAAGGGAAGGAAAACGGAGAGAGGGAAAAGCTTCATACCTTCTCCCAGCAATAACTATTCCCTTTTTAAAAAGTAAAAGTTCATCGGGCCGTTTTTCTTGAACCCTAATTGCTCATACAGAAAAATGGCCCTCTCATTATCGGCTCTTACATGCAGAAAGGGCTTTTGGCCTGCGGTGAGGATCAGGTCTACCTGGTGTTCCAGCAAATGGCTTCCATAGCCTTTACCCAAATGATCGGGGTGCGTACACACGGCACTTACTTCGGAGTGATCATAGATATGCAACCGCTGCCCTGTCATGGCAACCAGCTTATCCTTGTCGAAGATCCCGAAGTAATGTCCGAACTCAATGGTTCGTGTATCAAAGGGGCCGGGCTTGGTAAGAGCGGCTAAGGCCACCATTTCATCCGCATGCTTCGCTTCAAGCGGAACAAGGACAAAATTTCCCTTTTTATTTCCGGAGGATTTTTTCGCCGTGAAAACAAATTGCGATCCCTCGATGTGTGCCCGCAATTTCCAACCTTTGGGTTCATCAATGGGTCTTCGGGAGGCATAAAGAATTCTCCTTTCCGCTGGAAGCATTTCATGCAGGTCATCAAATCCCTTTGTGTACCCATCGCTGAAACCAACAAAGGGCGAGATCTCCGGGTCAAAATATTTAACATCATCATTGCCATAGCCCCTTTTCGCATCACCGGTTAGCAAAGCGTGATAAACAGGGTTGTCAAGAAAATTTTCCATTGAACTAAGTGTCTCTCTTGAATTCCGAGGTAAAATGGAAGGTGACCGCCGGATATTGGTCGATCGCCATTTGCAACAGGAAAGGACTCTCCGCCAGGAACACCGCGTTGCGGTCTTTGTCGTAAGCAATGTACTGCGACTTCACGTCCAGGAACTTTTCGAGCTGGGCCCTGTCGTCGCTCGTGAACCAGCAGGCCTTGTGGATGCTCCTCGGCTCGAAACGGCAGGAGGCGCCGTATTCATGAAGCAGTCGATATTGGATCACCTCGAATTGCAGTTCGCCCACGGTTCCCACGATGCGCTTGCTGCCGCTGCTCTGGGTGAAGAGCTGCGCCACGCCCTCGTCGGTCAATTGCTCGATGCCCTTTTCCAATTGCTTCGACTTCATCGGATCGGTGTTGATCAACTCCTTGAAGATCTCAGGCGAGAAACTGGGAATGCCTTTAAAGAGAAGGTCCTCGCCTTCTGTTAATGTATCGCCGATCTTGAAATTGCCGGTATCATATAACCCGATCACATCGCCGGGAAATGCTTCTTCAATAATGCTCTTCTCCTGGGCCATAAAGCTGGCGGGGCTCGAGAAACGAAAATCTTTGTCGAGCCTTACATGATGATAGAATTTATTGCGTTCGAACTTGCCGGAGCATACTCTTAAGAACGCGATACGGTCGCGGTGGCGCGGGTCAAGGTTGGCGTGGATCTTGAAAACAAAACCGCTAAAGTTATTTTCTTCGGGTTCCACCTCGCGCTTGTCGGTAGGACGAGCGCCTGGCTTGGGCGATATGCGAATGAACGTGTCGAGCAGCTCCTTCACACCAAAGTTATTGATGGCGCTGCCGAAGAACACCGGCGCGATATTTCCCGCGAGGTAAGGCTCCTGTGTGAACGGATCGTACACGCCTTCGATAAGCGTCACATCCTCGCGCAATTGTTTCGCTTCGTCTTCACCCACTTGTTCATCCAGCAGTTCATCGTCAATGTTCTCCACTGCTACAATGTCTTCCTCGATCTTTGTTTTATTGGGATTAAAGAGCAACAGGCTCTTATCATACAGGTTGTACACTCCTTTGAACGTGCTTCCCATGCTGATCGGCCAGCTGAGGGGACGCACCTTGATGCTTAACTTTTCTTCGAGCTCATCCAGCAGGTCGAAAGGATTTTTTCCTTCGCGGTCCATCTTGTTCACAAAGATGATCACTGGTGTGTTGCGCATGCGGCACACTTCCATGAGGCGTTCGGTTTGCGCTTCCACGCCCTTGGCGCAATCCACCACTAGTATCACACTGTCAACAGCAGTCAGTGTACGGTAAGTGTCTTCCGCAAAATCTTTGTGGCCGGGTGTATCGAGGAGGTTGACCTGTACATTATTATAACGGAAACCCATCACGGAGGTAGCCACGGAGATGCCCCTCTGTTTTTCAATTTCCATGAAGTCGGAGGTGGCGGTCTTGCGGATCTTGTTGCTCTTTACCGCGCCCGCCGTTTGAATGGCACCGCCGAACAGAAGCAGTTTTTCTGTGAGTGTGGTCTTGCCCGCATCAGGGTGACTGATGATGGCAAAGGTGCGGCGCTTGTTGATCTCCTCGGTGTAAGCCATACAGGAGCCGCAAAAGTATAAATAAACGTATTACCCTTCGACTCCGCTCAGGGTGACCGTCAGGCTGAGCGAAGTCGAAGCCTTATCACTTCCGCAATAACATCAGGTATCCGTGCAGGTCGTATTCCTTGCTGTCGTTACCGTGAGCCTTCAGCACATAATAGTAAGTTCCTTCAGGCGCGTCCTTGCCGCTCGCGGCTTTACCGTCCCAGCCGCCATTGAGGTCGCTGAACGATCCCATCTTCAGTCCCCATCGGTCGTAGATCTCCACGTACAGGTCCTTCATGCCCTTGGTATTGATGGTGAACAGGTCGTTGTAACCGTCGCCGTTCGGTGAGAACACATTAGGCACGATGAGCGTGCTGAGGTCTTCGGCAATGATGGTTACCATTATGGAGTCTTTACATCCGTTGGAATTCGTTACCACCAGTTTCACGGTATAACTTCCGCTGCTCACGTACGTGTGATTGGTGTTCTGTGAGCTGGAGCCGCTGCCGTCGCCGAAGGTCCAGGTATAACTGGTGCCCCCGCTGCTGGTATTGGTAAAGGTCACGTTCAGAGGTATCTGCCCGCTAGAAGGATTGGCGTTAAAGGCGGCTGTTGGTTTGGGGTTCACTGTCACGGTCGCCACGGCGGTTTTCGTGCAGCCATTGGCATCAGTAGCTGTTACCGTATAGTTGGTGGTGCTCGTGGGACAAACATTCACAGTGCTGCCACTAAGGTTGCCGGGGTTCCAGGTATAGCTAATGTTGCCGGTGCCGCCGGAAGCATTGGCGGTAATGTTGATGCACTCGCCAGGGCATATCGTTCCACCGGTTCCGGTAACAACGATGGCAGATGGCTGATTGATCAGTATGGTTTGTGTATTCGAACAACCGCTCGAGTCGGTGATCGTAACTGTATAAGTGCCCGCGGTGAGTCCGGTGGCACTCGAGCCATTTCCGCCGGTAGGTGTCCAGCTATAGGTATAAGCACCGCCGCCGCCAGAGGCGGTAACACTGCCGCTGCCATTGCTGCCTCCGTTACAAAGCACATTGCTTTGCGCGGTAAGCGCGCTCAGGTTTCCTCCTCCGGTGATCTGTACGGTTTTGGAAGCCACAAGAATATTGCAGGAAGCGTCGGAAACAGTGACAGTATAAATGCCCGCGCTTAATCCTGTTATGGATGAAGAAGTGGCACCGTTGCTCCAGGTATAAGTATAAGGCGATATGCCGCCCGACACACTTACCGAAGCGCTGCCGGTAGCTCCACCGCAAGCGGTGCTATTGCTGCCAGCATTTAGGGTAAGCGAAGGCGCCGGCTTGTTACAGGTTTGTACCAAGCCCGTATAAGAACCAACAAACGTATCGCCGCAGGCAACGATCTCTTTGTTAAGGCCGAAGGCAAGATCGAATACCGGAGGGGTGGTCACTGAAGTAAGTTGCGTAAGCGACGTATCATATTTCACGATGCTGCTGCCTGTTCCTACATACACGTTCTCACAACTGTCAACAAGGATGCCTGAGTTGGCGCCGGCAGTTCCTCCTGTAACAACGATGGTCTTCAGGTTGACTCCGGTGGTTAAGCTGTATTTACAAAGGTTGATCCCGTCGTAAGTGAAAACAAAATTATAACCCGCTGCGATGCCGTTAAGTCCCGAAGCGCCAGAGCCCAATGAGCCTGTGCCCACCACGTAGGCAGGAGAGAAATAAGGGAAGTCGGTACCGTTGTGACAACTGGCCACATTGTACACATTGCTGAGGCCGGGCGTTACGCTCAGGAGCCTGCTGGCTGGGGTGCCGCTGATACCGGTGGTGGTAAGCGCGTAAAAGTTGCAATCGTACGAAGTGGTGAGCGCACGTATCTCGATGGAGTTGCCTGACCCGTTCACGTTCACTTTGCCGGTGATGGCCCCGGTGGTTTGGTTTACGAATGCCATTGAAGAAGCGCCAACCGCACCGGCGCACATCAGGTTGGTTTGGCTGACGTCGAAACGCAGGCAAAAGGCTTCAAGGAAAGCAGCGTTATTGGTCCATACAACTGTTCCGGCGGTTGTGAGCTTCTGGATATTGGCGGTGCCGGGTGTTATGTATACGTTACCGGGTTTGTCAACCACCAGGTCGCCAAACCAGTTGGCATTGTTCCAGGGTGTGTTGTAACTCCAGAGCGCCACTCCGTTCACATCGTATTTCCTCACCTTGAAAGGGGTGTTAGAACCATAGATGTAAGAGTTACCCGCCGCATCCACCGCCACGTGAAAGGCTTTATTGAGCGGTGTCCATTGAGGATTGGTGGTCCAGGGATCGATGATGATTGTTGATCGCTGATTGATGATTGTCGGTTGAAGATCAAATGAAACGGTATTGTCGTTCAGAGAGAAAGAGGACCCAACTGGTTTCCCGTCTTGATAAAAACTAAGAGGAGCATGGTCGATGATGTCGCCGAATTGGGTTTTGAGATGAATATTTCCATTGGCGTCAATTGTCACGGCATCGGCACCGGTATAACGCATCTTAATTTGTGAAACATCAGCACCGGGATGAACAATGAGGTTGTACTTGGTGCCTTCTTTCGGATGGAACGAATATTCGGCGTCAATGCCTTTGTAAAGGTCCTTGTAGATAAGCTTGGTAAAACCTTTCGCGTAATATACGTTCTCCATGTTCTCCCTGGTCATGTCATAGTTAAAATACTCCTTCACTTGTCCTTCCGATAGGATCTTCACCGAGGGATTCGCGTTCAACCACTCCATACGCACCATGGAAGTGCGGGTAACATACATTTTATCTCGCAGCTCTCTCTCGCGCTTCATCTCTGCTTCGCCCTCCTCTTTTCCGCGGCGCTTCGCCTCTTCGCGAAGGAGCTCTGCATACATTTTGGGATCGGTCTCGGTACGGTCGATGCGGTAAAGCAGGCCGGTGGGAGAATAATAGATCTGTGTTCCTAACACATCGGCGCCATAGAACACCTGCGCGCCGGGAGCATTGTCCTTCGCGCTGAACTGCCCCTTGTTCTCAACGAACACCTTGTAATCGAAAGGCTTCCCTTTCCATTTCTGGTTGGGCGACTGGGCAAATGATGAAAAGCAAAAAAGCAGGCAGAGGCCTGCGAGGCTAAAGGAGAGATTTTTCATAGGTAAGGTTTTTCATTGGGGCTATTTCCTCATTAGCATCAGGTAGCCTTTGAGGTCGTACTCTTTGTTATCAGCACCATGTGCTTTAAGAATGTAATAATAAGTTCCTTCGGGAGCATCATTGCCGCTGGCGGCCTTGCCATCCCATCCTCCGTTAATATCGCTGAACGATCCCATCTTCAATCCCCAGCGGTCGTAGATCTCCACGTAAAGGTCTTTCAATCCCTGCGAGCTGATGGTGAAAAGTTCGTTGTAGCCATCGCCGTTCGGCGAGAATACGTTCGGAATGATAATGGCCGAAAGCGCGTCAGCGATCACAGTGATGTATGCTGTGTCCTTGCATCCGTTGGAAGCGGTCACAATGAGCATCACCGTATAACTTCCGCCGTTCACAAAAGTGTTGGTGGCATTCTGCGTGTTCGCCGAATTGCCGTCGCCGAAGATCCAGCTGTACGAAACGCCGCCGGTACTTCCATTGGTGAATGTAACGGTAAGCGGCACCTGCCCCGAGGAAGGATTGGCGGTGGCTGCTGCCTTCGGTTTGGTATTGATAGTGACGCTCACCACTTGTACTTGTGTGCAGCCATTGGCATCGGTTACGAGAACTGTATAACTGCCCGAAGTGATACCTGTAATGTTCTGCGTAGTGGCGCCATTGCTCCAGCTATAAGTATAAGGCCCCGTTCCCCCGCTGGCATTCGAATTGGCGGAGGCCAGTGTATCATCGGTACAGTTCACATTGTTGGGCGTTGCCGTTAGGTTTAGTAAGGTTGGTTGCGTCACCGTCACCGCTCGCGTTTTTATGCAGCCTTTCGAGTCGGTCACTGTCACCGTATAATTTCCAGCTCCTAATCCGGTAGCCGTTTGTGTGCTTTGTCCGTTGCTCCATGAATAGGTAAAGCCCGAGGTGCCTCCGCTCACTTGCGCGGTGGAAGTGCCGTTGGTATTTCCGTTACAGGCAATGTTGATGGTGGAGTCATTGAGCACCATCGCGGAGTTAACTGTTACCGTTGCGAGCGCTGTGGAGGTAGCGCCGGTGCTGTCGGTCATTGTCACCGTATAGCCTGTTGTCACCGAAGGACAGACCGTATGCGGGCCTGCGCCGGTGCCTATGTTGGGATTCCATGAATACGTATAAGGCGGCATACCTCCGCCGGCAGTGGCGGTAAGGTTCAAACAGGAGCCGGGACAAACAGCGCCGCCGGCAACAGCCACCGAAGGACCGCAGTAAACAATGGTCACGGTCTTTTTCACAGTATCGGTACTGCAACCGTTCTTGATCAGCAGCACCACATTAAAAGTTCCAGCAGAACTGAACACGTGCGTTGCGTTGATCACGTTAGAGGAATCGTTCGCGCCCGAATTCGGGTCACCGAAATGCCAGGTCACATTTTGTACACCGCTGGTATCGCCAATGGTAAACGTCGTATTGTTGCCGAAGCAGTTGAGCGTATCCTTAAAAGTATTGGGTGTTTTGAACCAGGTGGCGAAAAAAGAGGGAAGGCCAAGTCCGCCCGATTTCCCGCCGAGAGAAACCGCATTGGCCACAAAGTTACATCCTACACCTACCACATTCGGATTGTTGATCACGTTGAGCGCGGTGGAAGCTACCTGGTAGATCTTTCCGTTCTTGGCGTTCTGCATGGCTCCGTAGGTGCCAGCGCCCACATTGGTCTTGGAGTTAATGATGGCCGTAGCGTTGGCCAGGGTAGTGTTGAACTGGTAAATAGTGCCGCTCGATCCATATAGAAGTTTTCCATCGGGCGAAAATTCGCAGCCATAGGTTTGAAGGAAACCGGTAGGGATGTTAATGGAGTTGGCGCAAACACCTGTTGCGTTGTTGAAGTCGTAAAGCTCGAGCGAAGCCGCAAGGCTGGTGCCGTTGGTGGCCAATGCGCAGGCCACTTTGGTTCCCTGGGGATTGGCTTTCATATAACCGATGGCCACCGAACTTGTTCCTGTATGTATCTGTCCGCCCGGGTTACTGATGACAGGCGTATTGTTAACACCTGAACTGGTCACGAGGTAAGCATATACATCAGCGCTGTTCCAGCGGTGTGAAAGCACCCACACGTCGCAGCCGTTCTTATGGCGTACGGCGGTCACCTTTTCGCAGGTAGGCGTGTAAAGCGTGGTGTTCTTGGTGGTCACATCGCCAAGCCCGCTGTTAAGGCTCATGTCAACAATAGAATAACAGAACCCGAGGGCTCCTCCCTGGGCGTCGACAGTAAAGACGAAATAAAGGGTAGCGCTTCCGGGCTTCTGCACGATGATGGCCGATTGCGCGGACGAAGGGTTGCCGTTCATCCCGAAGCCATTGGCCATCTGCACATGGTTCTTGTTCCATGCCCTGATACCATCTGTATAGAAAAGCAGGTTGCCTGCCGCGTCAGAAATACTGGCGCTGCCTTCAAAGGTGCTCATGGCGCTGTTAGTGAGCGCCACAGGGTTGCCTGAGTTGAAGGTCATGGCCGCGTTCTGGCTGAAATACCAGTGATCGCCCTCGCCTTGTGAAAAAAGAAGTGTTGAGTTGAAAAACGAAAGACCGACTATAAGCGGGAAAAGTTTTTTAAACATGCTTCAAAATTAAAATTAAAATCTCATTTTCTTAGCAGCAGCAGGAAACCGGTAAGATCGTATTGCTTGTCATCAAATCCCGTTGCCTTCAGTATATAATAATACGTTCCTTCGGGCGCGTCTTTTCCGCTTGCCGCCTTGCCATCCCATCCTCCGTTCACATCGCAAACCTCGCTCATCTTTAATCCCCAGCGGTCATACACCTCGAAACAAAGTTCCCTTATGCCCATGGTCCAGAAAGTGAAGAGGTCGTTGTACCCATCGCCGTTCGGGCTGAACACGTTGGGCGCGATGATGGAGCTTTCTACTTGCGCCATGATCGTTACCGTAATGGAATCTTTACAGCCGTTGCTGCCTGTTACCACCAGTTTTACGATATAGGTTCCGTTGCTTACATACGTGTGTGTGGCGTTCTGCGTATTCGCGCTGCCGCCATCGCCAAACGTCCAGCTGTACGATACCCCGCCGCTGCTGGTATTGGTGAAGGTGACAAGCAATGGCGGTTGTCCCGAAGTGGGATTGGCGGTAAAGGAAGCGGTGGGTTTCGGCAATACCGTTGCCGTTACCGTAAATGTTTTCGTACATCCGTTCGCGTCAGTGGCGGTAACAGTGTATGTTGTCGTACTTGTAGGTGTAACACTTATAGCGCTGCCGGTTTGTCCACCCGGGTTCCAGGTATAGGTGATGTTGCCGGTGCCACCGTTCGCGATGGCGTTGAGGTTAAGCGTTTCTCCTTCACAGCCTGTATCGCCGGTGCCGGTAAGTGTGAGTGCCGTTGGTTCGCTTATCTGCACCGTTTTAGAAGAGCTGCACCCGGTAGCGTCAGTAACCGTTACGGTATAGATGCCCGCGCTAAGCCCCGTGGCTCCCGCTGTTGTTGCGCCGGTAGACCACGAATAGGTATACGGCGAAGTTCCTGTGCTGCCGCTTGCCGTGGCGGAGCCGTTGGCCTGCCCGCTGCATAAAACATTGCTTACGCCAGAGAGCGAGACGATCGATCCCCCATTGCTTTGTATCGTTACCGCTGCTGATTTCTTACAGCCATTGCCGTCGGTAATGGTGATCGTATAAATTCCCGCGCTCAGGTTGCTGATGGAGCCGGACGTACTTCCCCCCGGTGACCATGAATAACTTAATGTGCCTGTACCTCCTGAAGCAGAAGCACTGGCAGAGCCGTTGTTGTTTCCGCAAACCGTTGAATTGCTGTTGGTGTTAAGCAGTATCGCGGGGGCTTGTGTGATGTTCACCGTTTGTGTGTTCTGGCATCCCGACGAATCGGTCACGGTAAGGGTATATAACCCGGCGCTAAGTCCGGTTGCGCTGATGCTTGTTTGACTGCCGGGAGACCAATTGTAAGTATAAGCAGGTTTTCCGCCGGAAGCTGAGCCTGTGGCCGAGCCTGTACTTGCGCCGAAGCAGCTGATGTTACTGCTCGATGTTACGTAGGCGTTCGGCACGTTGCCGCTTCCCAGTTGAATTTGTACTGTTGCTGTTTGCAGTTTCGGTGAGCAGGAATTTTCCGTTACGGTCACCGTATAAATTCCATTGCCCAATCCTGAAACGGTTTGAGTTGTTCCGCCTCCGGGATTCCAGGTATAAAAATAAGAGCCATTGCCGCCCGAAGTTACCGTTACGTTGGCGTATCCTACCTGCGCGCATTTGGGTGAAGAAGTTACGCTAAGCGTAAGCTTATTGCAGGAAGTTCCAATGATCGGGATCTCGGTTACGAAGCCGTTGCCGCAGGCATAGAGAAGATTTCCTATTCCTATCCGGATATCATAAACAGTGTTCTGCACTTTGGTAGCACTCAGTAAAGCGAAGTTGGAGTCGTAGATCTTTACCGAGTCCATAAAGCCGATGTAAACATTGTCGCAATCGTCGGCTGCTGTCCCGCCCCAGCTGAAGAAGGTGGAGGAAACACTGAAGCTGCTGATGAACGCGCCGGTGTATTTGTTCCATTTTTTGATAAGACCGCCATCATAGGTGTAAAGGAAATTCTTGCTCGCGGCAATTCCGTTAAACCCATTCGCTGTCCCGGTAAATCCATTTACATAATTTACACTATTGATCTCCACAAAATTATGTCCGCTCGGCACGTTGAAAGTAAGTGGGATGAGGGTCTTCGCCGGGCCCTTCACCAGTGTATTGTTGAAGTTGTTAGGGTCGCTTTGCGAGCGCGCGGAAACCATGTAGTAATTGGTGTCGTTGTCGATAGTGCAAAGCGCGATGTCGTGTCCTGCTCCTGATGCGCCAAGGATATTGACCGGTGTCATATTCACCATGTTCGAGTCGAGCACAAAAGCCTGGTTGGCATTGTTCACACCGCCGCCGGCGATCACCGCCTGGCCGGTGCAGTTGCTGAAGGACATCCTCCACATTTCCTGCTGCTGTGAGTTTCCGGGGAAAGTAGCCATGAGTGTTCCCGCCGCGTTTACTTTTACGGCTTTCGCGCCGGCAACACTAAAACCTTCGGTCATGTAAGCAATGCTCTTCTTTCCGTCCACGGAAAAGTCACCATAATAAGAGCCCAGGTTGGTAGTGGTAAAGGTCCATTGGATCACACCGGCGTTATCCAGCTTAATAAGCTGCCAGGGAGAGGATCCGCCGTAGATATATACGTTTCCCTTCAGATCGAACTCCACATCGTAGGCCCGGTTAGTCCCGCTGAAGGTGGGAGTGGTGGTCCAGGGATCAATGATGATCGTTTGTTGTTTGTTGTTTGTTGTTGGTAGTTGGAAGGAGACCGTATTTGCATTGAGTGTGAAGGAAGTGGCAAGGGGCTTTCCGCTCTCATAAAAACTCTGCGGGGCGTGGTCAACGAACTCGCCAAAGGTGGATTGAATGCGAATATTGCCTTCGCTGTCTTTCTTCACCGAACGTGCGCCGCTGTATTTCATTTTGAGCTGCGAAACATCCGCGCCGGGATGAAGCACCACATTGTACTTGATGCCTTTTTTGTTTTCGGGAACAATGAACTCGATATCGATGTTCGGGTAAATGTTCCGGTACACCAGCTTTTTATAGGCTTTGGCTATAAGCGTGCTGCGGCCGCTTTTATCGTTAAGGTCGGGATAAGTGAAATAGTTGTAGACCGCATCAGATGCTGCCAGCACTACTCCCGGGTTGGCGCCTTCCCAGCCCATGAAAAGGAATTGGGACCTCACTACCAGTTCGCGCTCTTCTTCTTCCTTGCGGAAGAGCCCTTGCTCGGCCTTTTCCAGTTCTTTGTGGCGATAGAGGACCCCTGTGGGCGTAAAGTAAATATCAACACCGTCGTTGCTCACGCTGTAACGAATGGCATCACCAGGCTGATCGCCAATGTCGCTAAACTGACCTACATTCTCAATGAAAGCCTTTTGCAGAAAAGGGTCGCTTGTCCAAACCGACCTGCCTGCAAGTGTCTTGCCACTCTGCGCAAAAGCAGTAATGGAGAGAAGAAGGGAAAGTAAAAAGGAGTAGTATTTTTTTGTCATGCGAAAGAGGTTTTAGCCGGTTAAAAGGGGCAAGCTAAAATTACCCGTATGAACCCTTCCCCACAAAACAATTTTCAGCGCATTATTCCACGTCTGACTTCGCCCGCCGTAGCCTTGGCGAAGGCGGGACTAAGTCTCTACCTCACAAGGCTGAGGTGCCCGATATATGAATGCTTGTTTCCAAGGAAATCCCTGGTAAACACTTTCCAAACATACACATCCTGCTGCGCAATGTCCCTGCCGCCGTTGGCATGGCCGTTCCAGCCTTCGAACAGGTCGGTGGTCTTGAAAATGAGACTGCCCCAGCGGTCGAAAATGTAAAGCTCAAAATGATCGGGGTCAATGCCGATGCCGCGCACGTTCCAGTTATCGTTCAGGCCGTTGCCGTCGGGAGTGAAAGCATTGGGCGCGAACAGTTCGTAGTCACCAAGGATGCAAACCACCTGGTCGGAGGTATCGGGACAGTTATATTGGTTGTCGGCAATAAGGCGAACATTGTAACACCCGCTGTCTTTGTAATTGAAACTCGGGTTCTGCAGTGTGCTGGTGGAATTCAACAGGTCGCCGAAGCTCCAGTTCCAGCTGATAGCGCCGCCTGTGCTCAGATCTGTAAAGGTGATCACCGGATTGAGAACAGTAGTAGGCTGTGGACTTGCGGCGAAGCTTGCTCCTACATTGGGGAAAACGCTTATGTAATTGTTCCTGGTGAGTGAACCGGTGCAGCCGTTGTTGTCGGTCACGGTAAGCGTTACCGAGAAACTGCCGGCAGTTTTATAGCAATGGCTTGTTGCCGCGCCAAAGCCGCTGCTGCTTCCATCGCCGAAGTTCCAGGTCCATGCATTGATGTTGGCGGTGGAACAGGTAAAGTTCACGCAAAGCGCCACACAGCCCGCGGTATCATCGGCGGTAAACACTACTACCGGCGCCGCGCTGATATTCACCGTAGCGGTATCGGAAGCTGAACAACCATTGGCGTCAGTAACTGTAAGTGTATAAACACCGGTGCCAAGGCCCGTAGCATTTTGTGTTGTTTGGGCATTGCTCCACAAATAGGTATAGTTCACAGTTCCGCCGGCGACTACGCTTGTTGCGTTCGCGTTCGAACATGCGTTGCTTCCGGTGGCAGTTACGGTAAGCATAGCAGGTTCGGTAATGGTTACCTGCGCGGTGGCAGTACATCCGTTGCCATCGCTCACCACAACAGAATAAGTTCCGGCGGTAAGGCCGGTAGCGCCTTGTGTGTTCTGCGCGTTGCTCCATAAATAGGTCATGGTGCCGGTGCCGCCCGACGCGGTTACCGAAGCGGTGCCGCTAGTACCGCCGTTGCAAAGCACGTTTGTGCCTGAAGCATTGAGCGTGGGACCGGAGGTTCCTGAAATGGTTACCGAAGCAGTTTGCGTACAGCCATTTCCATCGGTTGCCGTTACAGTATAACCACCGGTGTTAAGACCTGTGGCTGTTTGCGCCGTTTGGTTTCCGGGTGTCCATATATAAGTAAAGGTTCCGGTTCCTCCGCTGCCCGTGGCGCTGGCACTGCCAGGATTGGCGCAGGTAGAGTTAACGGTTGATGTTTGAAGGGTTACCGCTGCGGGCTGAGTAACAGTGGCAGTAGCAGTGGCAGTACATCCATTGGCATCTGTTATGGTAATTGTATATGTACCCGCTGTCAATCCAATTGCGTTTGAGGAAGTTTGACCATTGCTCCAGTTATAGGTGTAATTGGTAGTTCCCCCGGAAGCTGTAGCACCCGCAGAACCGTTATTACCTCCGTTACAGCTAATACTGCCGCCTGCTGCTGCTACTGTCAACTGATTGGGCTGTGTTACCGAAACCGAAGCGGTCTTGGTACAACCCGAAGCATCCGTTACCGTAAGCGTATAACCGCCTTGCGCGAGGCCTGAGGCCGAAGCAGTGCTTTGATTGTTATTCCATGAATAGGTATAAGGCGATGTGCCGCCGCTAACGGTAGCGGAAGCAGAACCGTTCGCCTGCCCGTTGCACTTTACGTTGATCACCGAGGTATTGATATTGATCGCAGGGTTTACTGTTAGCGTGGCAGTAGCGGTGGCAGTAGCGCCGCCGGCGTCGGTTACTAAAACAGTATACGTTGTATTTGCCGTAGGGCAGGGGTTAATGGTTTGCGTAGTAGCACCAGTGTTCCACGAATAGGTATAAGGCGAAACACCCGCTGCTGGAGTAGCGGTAACGCTCTTACAGCCGCCGGGGCATACGCTGCCGCTGTTGGCAGTCACCGTAAAGCCGCAGCTTACGATGGTTACGTTAAGCTTTACTGTATCGGTTCGGCAAGCGTAGGTGATGATGGCGTTAACCGTAAAGGTACCGGCCGAAGTAAAAGTATGAGAGGGCGAAATGAGGCTAGAGGTATTATTGCCGCCTGAGTTGGGGTCGCCAAAGTTCCAGTTGTAATTCATAATGCCGCTGGTATCCGACAGGTTAAACACAGTGCCCTGACCTAAGCAGAAGGGTCCTGCCGAAAGCGTGACCGGAGGTATCACCCAGCTGGTAATAAAGGAGGGTAGTCCAAGGAAGCCGGTCTTGCCCGCGAGTGGAACCACGTTGGCAACAAAATTACAGCCGGTCCCGATCACGTTCGGGTTATTGATCACGTTGAGGAACGAAGTGGTGGTGACCTGGTACATCTTTCCGTTAGGGCCCACCTGGAGCGCGCCCCAGGTGCCTGTGCCCACATTCACCTTTGAAGCGATGATGAGCGCACCGGTACCCAAGGTGGTGTTGTACTGGTAAATGGTTCCGCTGGCGCCATACAGAAGCTTGCCGTCGGGCGACCATTCGCAGCCATAGGTTTGGGTGAACCCAGTAGGGATGTTAAGCCCGTTGGAGCATACGCCGGTAGCGTTGTTAAAGTCGTAAAGTTCGAGCGAGTTGGTAAGCAGGGCCACACCTGCCGCAACTTTGGTGCCCTGGGGATTGGCCTTCATATAACCGATGGCCACCGATGAACTTCCGGAGTGCACCTGGCAGCCGGGGTTGCTGATCACAGGAGTGGTGTTCACTCCGGCGGCGGTCACCCGGTAAGCATAGATGTTGGCCGTGTTCCACTGGTGGGAAAGCACCCAAATGTCACAGCCGTTCTTATGTTTCACAGCTGTGATCTTTTCGCAGGTGGGGGTATAGAGAAGGACGTTCTTAGTGGTAACATCGCCCAATCCGCCATTAAGGCTCATGTCAACCACTGAATAGCAAAAGCCGAAAGCACCTGCCTGTGCATCGGCGGTGAAAACATAATAAAGGGTGGCGCTGCCGGGACGGGGTACCACCACAGCCGATTGCGCTGAAGAAGAGTTACCGTTCAGCCCAAAGCCGTTCGGCATCTGTATATTGTTCTTATTCCACACCTTCATGCCGTCGGTATAGAACAACAGGTTGCCGTTCTTGTCAGAGATGGTGGCAGAGCCTTCGAAAGTGCTTAATGCGCTGTTGGTGAAAGCTACCGGGTTGCCGGAAGAGAAATTGACCCCCGCGTTGGTACCGAAATGCCAGTTCCAGAACTCCTTCTGGGCCAGTAAACTGCCTGAAGAAAGGAGTAGAATGGAAAATAAAACTATCCGGCGGTAAAGTTGTTTCATCGGGAGTTTTTGGTACAAGCTATCAAATATATGAAAAATAGCTGATTTTACAAGAATAAGACCCCTAAAAGGCATTTTTGGTTGCACCGGGAAAAAGCCTATCTTTGCCTCCCTTGAATTAAGAACCCAATAAAAAAACCAAAAACTTTCCCAATGAAAAAAGTATTGTTTACCCTCGCAGCAGTAGCCATCTCTGCTGTAGTATTCGACAGCTGCAAAAAAGGCGAAGAAGATCCTTTTCTGTCACTGCGCTCACGCAAAGCCCGCCTCGTAGGCGAGTGGAAGCTTAGCGCTGGTACTGAAACGTATGTTTCAGGCGGTGCTACCACCACTACCACTTACACTGAAACCCAAAAGACCGAAACTGCTGGTTCAAACAGCGTAACTACCGGCTACACCTCGACCATCAAGATCGAGAAGGACGGAAGTTTCTCTTGGACAGAAGTAGAAACTGTAGGTTCAGTGGTTACCACTACCACCAACGAAGGTACCTGGAACTGGGTTGGCCGTGTTGGCGAAGCCAAGAACAAGGAGTATGTTGTGTTCACCGTTACAAAAGTGACACAAGCTTCAGGTTCTACTACCAGCACCAACTCTTGCACCGGCGGCGATTGCTTTACCGTTACCTGGAGGCTCAAGACGCTTAAGAACAAGGAACTGGTTGCTAACATCGACGGCACCAGCACCGACAGCGGCGGAACCGACACTACTACCGGTACTATGACCTACGCTCAGTAATCGTATTTTAATACTGATAAAAGACCCTTGCTTCGGCAGGGGTTTTTTATTTGGATAACTTTGAGGAATGAAGGCGAACGCACTGATCAATGAAAGCAGCCCTTACCTGTTGCAGCATGCCCACAACCCGGTGAGCTGGCGTCCCTGGAGCGATGATACCCTGGAGCTGGCGAAGAAGGAAAACAAACTGCTGCTGGTCAGCATCGGCTACAGCGCCTGCCACTGGTGCCATGTGATGGAGAAGGAAAGTTTTGAGGACGAACAGGTGGCCAGGCTCATGAACGAGCATTTTATTTGTGTGAAGGTTGACCGCGAAGAGCGCCCCGATGTGGACCAGGTATATATGAACGCGGTGCAGTTGATGACCGGTCGCGGAGGCTGGCCGCTTAATTGTTTTGCTTTGCCCGATGGAAGACCTGTTTACGGAGGAACCTATTTCCCGAAAGACCAATGGAAGAATGTGCTGAACAGCGTGGCTGCTGTTTACCGTGATGAACCCGAAAAAGCGATCGAATATGCTGAACGGTTAACGGATGGAATTCAGAAGAGCGAGTTGATCAGCATGAACCCGGAGCCGCCATTATTCAGTTTTGATTCGCTGAACAAATGCGTGGAGAACTGGACAAAAGGTGTTGACAATACCGAAGGCGGGCCTAACCGCGCGCCTAAATTTCCGCTGCCTAACAACTATCTTTTCCTGCTGCGGTACGCGCATCTTTCGGCGGAAGGCCCCCTGAAGCAAAATATTTCGCGGCACCTGGATCTCACGCTCCGCAAAATGGCCTACGGTGGTATTTACGATCAGCTGGGCGGTGGCTTTGCGCGCTATTCGACAGATATGCTTTGGAAGGCGCCGCATTTTGAGAAGATGCTTTACGACAACGCTCAATTGGTGTCGCTGTATTCAGAAGCGTACCAGGCAAAGAAGGACCCTTTGTATAAGCAGGTGGTGTACGAAACGCTGGAGTTCATCCGCCGCGAGATGACCTCGCCGGAAGGACTTTTTTATTCTGCGCTCGACGCCGATTCGGAAGGCGAGGAAGGAAAGTATTATGTGTGGAAAAAGGAAGAGCTTGAGAGCGAACTGGGAAAAGATTTCACACTTTTCGCGGAGTACTTTAATGTAAGCTCATTGGGGCTTTGGGAAGAAGGAAATTATATTTTGCTGCGCAAGAAAGGTGATAAGGAGATCGCCGCCCTGTACAAAATGGAAGAGGAGGCCTTGAGCTCGAAGATCAGGGTAATGAAAGAAAAGCTTCTGTCCATCAGGGGAAAACGCATCCGCCCAGGCCTCGACAATAAAGTACTTACTTCATGGAATGCCATGATGATACGCGGGTATATTGATGCGTATGAGGCCTTTGCTGAGAACAAATTTTTACAAACAGCGGTTCAGGCAATGAACAAACTGTTAAAGGATGTAAGGCGAAAGGACGGCGGACTGGATCATACCGCGGGAGGGGTAAGGCCGATCAACGGATACCTCGAAGATTATGCGTTTAGCATCGATGCCCTCATCGCTCTTTACCAGGCCACTTTTGAGGAACGTTGGCTTGAAGAGGCCAGGAAACTGACGGATCATGTGCTTCTGCATTTTTATGATAAGGTTTCCGGAATGCTGTGGTTTACCTCTGACCTCGACCGCTCACTTGTTGCCAGGAAGATGGAGGTTTCGGATAATGTGATCCCGGCCTCCAACTCAGTAATGGCCTGCTCGCTTTTTTTGCTCGGACGTTATTATGATGACAAGCGTTTTGTGGAGATCCCAGAGAAAATGCTGAACAATGTACAGCCGTACATTGCCCAATATGGTCCCGGTTATAGCAACTGGGGCATTCTTATGCTGCAGTATGCTTCGCCTTTTTACGAAGTGGCCATTGTTGGCAACTCTGTTGATGAAAAGCGCGGGGAGCTGAAAAAGCATTACCATCCAAACAGGATATTTGCAGGAAGCAAGAAAGAAAGCGCCCTTCCTTTGCTGAAGGAAAGGTATGTTGAAGGCAAAACGCTCATTTATGTTTGCGAGAACAAAAGCTGCAAACTGCCGGTGAGCGAAGCGGGGGAGGCGCTGAAGCTGATAAAATAAAGGTCCTCAATGAAGGAATCCAATTCCCTCTTCTGCCTTTTCCTGTTCACACTCCTGCTTATTCCCCATTCTTTTTTTTCACAAGTCATCGAGAATCGCCTCCGTGACGTTCCGCTCACCGTTCCGGTGTTCAACACTGCTTTCATAAAGCTGAACCGCGTGAAGGCGATCAGTTCATCGCTTTCTACCAAGCCCGACAACCAGAGCATCATCGACAAAGGCCTTACGGAGAACTTTCTGTTCGATACTTTGGGCCGCCTTATGGAGTTCAACTACACCCGTGTTAAGGATTATAAAGAAAGAGAAGTGATGGTGCCTGCCGTGTACAGCCGCAAAGGACGCAGGATACGTCCCGCTTCGGTGCGTTACGAGAATTCCTATATATACGACACCATTTTTACCTCTTACTTTTATAACCCCGCCGGAAAACTGATCGGCACCCGCAGCACTGATAATTTTTATTACGACACACATTATTACGATTATGACAGCCTCGGACGCCTTGTGAAGGAAGTACGCTGCAAAGAGACCAATACCGGCAGCGGACGCAGGGATTTCAGGCTGGGGGTACAGCAAGTGCTCACACTGGAGACCTTTGGTTACGAAAAGCTTACCGACAAGCAAAGCCAGATGCGCCACTTCAACGACGAGGGCCGTCAGTACAAGAAGACCATTATGAACTACGATGACAAGCAGCAGCTTACCGACCGTAATGAGGAGTTCGTGGTTGGCTGGACCAGGGTGAGGACCGTGTATCGTTACGATAGCCTGGGAAGGCTTGCCAGTCAGCTGTATACTTCCAACTCAGGCGGCGATACAAAGGAAGCGATGGAATTCGGCTATGATGAAGCGGGAAATGTGCTTTCGGAAAAAAAGTATGACAACGAAATGCTGGTGGCCAATACCGAATACCTTTACGATCCCCAGAAGAAGTTTGTCACTTCCCGCATTGTGCGCTTCTTCGGCGCCTGTACCATCGGCATCACCAAGTACACGTATTCTTTTTACTAAGCTTTTTGGTTGCCCACGAAGTCTTTGAGGTAAAAGGGCTCGAAGTAGGCAAGGTCCTCAAAACGTTTTTCGGCAAATGCCTTTTCAGAAAGACCGGCCATGTCCTTCGCAGATGGAAAAACATTATCTATGAAACTGAAACCACGTTTATTCTCCAGCACGGCCTTGCATTTGGAGGCGCCATCGCCGAAAAGTGCCAGCGAATGGCCGGAGGCAAGTTCAGAAAATGAACTTTCATCAATGATCTTCGCCTGAACAGGCATTATTTCGTTCAACTCCTGGTCGTACGCCGCGCAGTACACTTCCATCCGGCGTGCGTCGATCATTGGCACCAATAGATTGTTGATCGTTGATCGTTGATCGTTGATTGCCAGTTGTGAGCTTGCCATGCTTAAGAGCGTAGGAACCGCGATCAAAGGTTTTTCGAGCGCAAAACAAAATCCTTTAGCGGCCGAAACGCCAATGCGCAAACCTGTATAAGAGCCCGGACCCTTACTTACCGCCACCGCGTCGAGTTCCCCCAGCTTCTTGCCGGCCTGCTTCATTATATCTTCAATAAAAAGGATGAGGTTCTCCGAATGGGTATAGCCCTCGTTGATCTCCTTAAGGGCCAACACCTCACCGTCTTTCGCCAACGCAACAGAGCAAGCGGTAGTTGCGGTTTCTATATTGAGTATTAATCCCAATTTCTACTTCCCTTTGCCGGAGAAAAGATCTGTTCTTTCCACCTTGCTCACGGGCATTCCGTCGTTCAGCAGTTTGGAGATGGCATTGTAAGGCGCGGTGATCACCTCCATGTTCTTATCGATGCCTTGCAGCACCTGGATATAGTCGTTGTCCTGGATGCCGGTCTTCACCTTCACCATTTTGGCCACTCCGTTATCAAGCACAAACACACATTCTTCAGGCTTCACTTCTTTTTCCTTATCAACCTTTTTCTCCCTCGTGTCGTTCACCTGCACCTTGCCATCATCTTCTTTCTTTTCTTCCTTCTGTTTTTCTGTGCGAGTGGTCACCGCCTGGATGGGAACTGAAAGCGCGTCCTTTACTGATTTGGTTTGGATGTCGACCGTTGCCGACATACCGGGTCTGAAAGGAGAGCGGCCCTGTTCTTTGTCGGAAAGGTCCTTATAGGAAGAGGACAGAATACGGATCTTCACTGTGAAATTGGTCACCTGGTCAGAGGTCATGCCCGTAGTGTTGGCGGAGTTGGCGATCTCGGTCACCACACCTTTGAACTTGCGGTCGAGGTAAGCATCCACTTCAATGAGCGCTGTGTCATGCATGTGCACACGCACGATGTCGTTCTCGTTCACATCAACGCTTACTTCCATTTCGTTGAGGTTAGCGATGATGAGAAGTTCTGTTCCCGTCATCTGCGCTGTCCCCACCACCCGTTCGCCTTTCTCCACGTTAAGCTTCGAAACGGTGCCGTCAACGGGAGAATAAATGGAGGTCTTGGAAAGCTGGTCGTTGGCTTCTTTGAGAGAGGCTTCCGTGCTTTTCACATTGTAATCAGAAGCATTCACCGTTTCCTGTGCGGCATCCACATCTGACTTCGCGCTCTCGTAGCCGGCTTTGGCGGCATCAAATTCGGCCTGTGAGATGGCGCCCTGGTCGAAGAGCTTTTTGTTGCGGTTAAAGCTCGTCTCGGTATTGGCGAATTGCGATTTTACCTGCGCCAGCCTCGCGCGGGCATTCGCCAGGTTGGCACGGCTGCCGTTGAGCGTGGCGCTCATACGGTCCATGGCCGACAAGTAAATGTCAGGGTTGATCTTCGCGAGCAGATCGCCTTTTTTTACCTGTTGCCCTTCTTTCACAGGCAGTTCCACTACCTCGCCCGAAACATCGGAGCTGATCTTCACCTGCACCTCGGGCTGTATCTTGCCGTTGGCAGAAACCGTTTCGATGATGTTACGCTGTTCCGGCTTTTCGGTCGATACCTGGAGACCTGTATTTCCGCCGCAGCTCTTCATGAGGATAACTGCTATGAGCATCGCAAGGCCGCCGCCGATGAGTAAAAGGATCTTTTTCATTTTCTTTCTGTCAGAAGCTCAGGGGTTTTCCCTGGTAAAAATCAAGGACCTTCACTTTAAATATATAATCGTACTTGGCAGAAAGCAGGTCCGATTCCGCTTTCTGAAGTTTGTTCTTGGCATCATTATAATCGTTGGAGTTAAGCATGCCCACGTTGAACTTTTGCTCAGTGTACTTAAAGGCTTCCTGCATGGCCTCGGCCGCTTTTTTGGTGGCGCCATATTTTTTGAGGGCCGCGGTGGCGTCGGCATGTGCCTGTTGTATCGCCTTGTTAAGGTCGTTCTTCGCCTGTTGCAGGCTCAGTTCGCTGATCTGCTTCTGTAGTTTCGCGCGGCTCATCGCCGACTTTGTTTGCAGGCCGTTGAACAGGGGAACGGTAAGGTGCAGGCCTATGTTCTTGTTGATGTTGTCGTTCACCTGGTCGCTGAAAGGGATCACTTCAAAACCATTGGTAAGGAAGGCCGAATACACGGTGTCACCTCCTGAGGTGAAGTCGCCGTTGGGCGCGAAGTTAAAAGCAGGGCTTCCGGCAATGCGTTTGCTGGCGCCCGAATAACCGGTTCCGTACGATCCGCTCAGGCTGATGCGGGGGCTCATGCCGCCGCGTGCCGCGCTTAGTCCGCGCTCGCTGCTAAGCAAACGGTATTCCGCGCTTTTGATCTCGGGCTGCCGTTGTACCGCGGTGCTATACACCTGCGAGGGAGAAGCGCCAAGCAAAGATTCGGAAGGGTCGGCAAGATCAGGTTTCACAATGCTGAAGCCTTCGGCCTTCTCGAGGTTAAGCAATTGTACAAGCGATAGAGTGGCGATGTCGAGCTGATTCTGGGCATTGGTAAAATTGAGCTCCTCGGCGGCCAGTTGCGATTGAATATCGAGCAAGGTGCCTTTCGCTACGCTTCCTGCTTCGAGCAGCTTGCGTGTGCGCTCCACTTGTTTGAGGGTGACCTCTGCCTGGCTCCGTGCGATGTTGCGGAGCTCCTGCGCGAAAAGCACCTGGAGATAGGCCGAAGCAATGCCCAGCGAAATATCATTGGTGGTCTTGGTAATGTCGTACTGGCTCGCCAGGTACACCATCTTGTTCTGGCGGATAGTATTATAGGTCTGGAAGCCGCTGAAAAGTGTCACCGAACTGCTCAGGTAAAAGTTTTGCGACAATACTTTATCGGTAGCGAAGGTATTGGTGAAGGGATCGATGGTACGCCCGAAATTATAGCTATGTGAAACGTTGCCGTTGAGCGAGGGAAGAGCAGAGGCCTGGCTTTGTACAAAGTTCTCTTTTGAGATCTCGGCATTGAGCTGGCTCTGTCGTATCTGGATATTGTTCTTCAGCGCATAATCAACACATTGCTGCAGTGTCCAGGCACTGCCGGTGGTTTGTGCGGCAAGCGGAGCGCTAAGCAGCGACGAAAGGAAAACAAAGGAATACAGCCGGCTT
Organism: Bacteroidia bacterium; assembly: GCA_025451785.1. Lineage (GTDB taxonomy): Bacteria > Bacteroidota > Bacteroidia > JANWJV01 > JANWJV01 > JANWJV01. The sequence continues at coordinate 59,707 of JANWJV010000124.1, forward strand.
TTCTGAAAGGATCGCATAGGGAAATAAAGACCGGGCAAAGGTAGTAAATATCAATAGATACTTACTGGAAGGAGCAAATGAGAAAGGAATTGAAAAGGGGGAAAGCGATCAGGCGGGGCGAACCAGTTTTTCTGTTTCGGGTTTAGCTACTTTACCGTAGGCCGGACAGCGCTCATGGCTTTTGCAGGAACAGAGAACAGAACCGGTTACGATTGCTATTAACAGGAATATTTTTTTCATGCCTTTAGGTTTTATTGAATTGGGAGATTGGCTTTCTACGCTTAATTTATCTTTAGGTTTCCTAAAATGAACAAAATGCAAAATTAGAACTTTTTTTATTTTAGCAAGCCTTAAATGAATAAATTGTGCATTTCAAAAACCTTGCCACCGGCTTTTGTATGGCAAAACAGTAGTTATGAGCAGTATTAGTCCCCAGATAAATGAAGGCTGGAAGAACTTACTGGAAACGGAGTTCAGGGCACCTTATTTTGCATTACTTAAAGATTTTCTGGTGCAGGAGAGGGCACGATATGTTGTTTTCCCCCCTGGAAAACAGATCTTTTCGGCTTTCGACCATACCCCCATTGATAAGCTTAAAGTGGTCATCATAGGTCAGGACCCTTACCATGGAAAAGGCCAGGCCAATGGGCTCTGTTTTTCGGTAAGCCCGGGAATCTCTCAGCCTCCTTCGCTGGTCAATATCTTTAAGGAATTGCAAACTGACCTGGGCATCCCGGTGCCGAAGAGCGGTAATCTTGAGCCCTGGGCCGGCCAGGGCGTATTGCTCCTCAATGCCACCCTCACCGTTCGCGAGAACACGGCTGCTTCCCACCAGGGAAAAGGATGGGAGCAGTTCACCGACGCGGTCATAAAGACCATCTCCGAAAACAAGACGGGTGTTGTGTTCCTGTTGTGGGGTAAATACGCGCAGTCGAAAGAAGCGTTGATCGATGCTTCTAAGCATCATATCCTAAAGGCCGCTCATCCTTCGCCATTGGCAAGAGGCGCCTTCTTTGGCTGCAAACACTTTTCCAAGACCAATGAGATCCTGCGGAAGCAAGGTCTTTCCGAAATTGATTGGAGGATCGAATAAGGCCGCATATCAAGCGCCATGAAAGGGCCTTTTCCGGTGCAACCTTTCCTTGTTTTTTTGCGTCTGCTTTTATTAAAAGCAGACTTTTACTTTATTATATATCTATCGCAATGCAAGCCGAACCTTGTTTATCCGCAAAAAACAGCGATTTGTCCCCTGCAATGGGTCGTCTGTGGAAGCGGTTGACATTTTTAAAAACTTAGCCTATTTTTAGAACCCCGATATTCAATCTGCCCCCTATGAAAAGATCTTTCCTTATCACATCGCTGATCCTTACCGCAGGAGCCCTCATGGCTCAATCGACACGTCCTACGACCGGCGGCGGCTGGACCCTCAACCCATACGAGAACAAGGCGTTTATTGAGAACAAGGGGCAGTTCAATGGCAAGGACGAAGTAAAGGGCTCACAGGTTTATTACGGGGTGGAAAACCTGGGGCTGCAGATCTATTACAGCAACAAAGGTTTTACTTATCGTTCCGATGAACTGGTGCCCGAAGAAAAAGGATGGAGTGCTGCCATCCACGGACTTTTCGGGCGTTCAAAACAAGAGGGCGAAGAAAAAGAGCTTGAAGAAAGGCTGGTGCTCAAGACCAAGACCTTCGGAATGGAATGGCTGGGATCCAACCCGGCCGTGGTAGTGAAGCCCGAGGGCAAACTTCCTTCTTACTCCTGCTATAACATCGACGGCGACCCAAAGAACGCCATCAACAACGTTCCCGGTTATGAGAAGCTGGTGTACAAGAACCTTTATCCCGGCATTGACGTTATCTACACCTTTCACGAAAAAGAAGGGATGAAATACGCGCTGGTAGTGCATCCCGGCGCCGATATTTCGAAAGTAAAAATGAAATGGAACGACGCAAGCGCCATTGCGATCGACGCTTCAGGTAACCTGAAAATGCAGAGCAGCATGGGTAATTTTACTGACCACGCTCCTGTTAGCTTTTACGAACTGAGCCGCGGCCCTGTGAGGTCAGCTTTTGTGCTCGATGGCAATACCGTTTCATTCCAGCTCGACAATTACGACAAGAGCAAGACACTGATCATCGACCCCTGGACCACCAACCCCAACTTTACACCTACCAACAAGGCCTGGGATGTGGAGCATGACGCACCCGGCAACGTGTACGTGTACGGCGCGCCCATGCCTCACCAGCTCAAGAAGTTCAATACGGCAGGTGTGTTGCAGTGGACCTACAACACCGGCTTTACCAGCTACCCTGGCGACCTTGGTGTTGACCAGAATGGAAACTCATACATCACACAGAGCCTCAACGGTATTTGCGCCAAAGTGAATAACGCGGGTGGTTTGACCTGGCAGGTGGCAGGTGTGTACCGCGAGTACTGGACGATCTCCATCGATTGCAGCGGCAGCAAACTGGTGATCGCTGAATCATATCCCGGAACCTTCATGTCGAACGTGAACCCCACTACCGGCGCGATCAGCGGAACAACAAACATTAGCCCTGGCGGACAGGACGCCCGCGCGATGTGCGTAGCACCTAACGGGAACTATTACATCATCACGGCCGACTACGCCAGCAACGAACGTCTTATCGGAGTAACTCCGGCATGGGCAACAGTGCTTAACGTTACCGCGATCCACGATCCGCCCTATAACGCGACTCCGCTTTATCAAACCAATTTCATTCACGGGTATAATGGCATTACCTGCGACACCAAATACCTCTACACCAACAGGGGCGCAACCATTTATAAGCGTAACATCACCACCGGTGCCACTGTAGCCACGGCCGCTGTTCCCGGCGGAACTGACGACGCCAACTGCGGCATTGCGGTTGACGGCTGCGGAAACGTTTATGTAGGTTCTACCAACGCGGTGATCAAGTACGACTCCAACCTTACCTTTGTCACTTCGCAGCCCTCTGCTGCGGTGTATGATGTTACCATCGGTAACACCGGTGAGATCTATGCTTGCGGACTGGCTTTTGTTTCTTCGCTCAACTTCAATGCATGCTATCCTTCGCTCATCACCTTTAACGTTAACGCGATCAACGCCGGTTGCGGCGGCGGTACAGGCTCAGCGTCAGTAAGTGCTGTGAGCGGCGGCATCAACCCTTATACCTATTCATGGTCTCCCACAGGCGGTACCAACGCGGTGGCTACCGGCCTTACATCAGGTATTTATACGGTTACCATCACTGATGCCACCGGCTGTAAGTTCGGTGTGAAGACAGTAGCTATCACCAGCGGAGGCGGCTCGCTCACACTAAGCAGCACGCAGAACAACGTGAGCTGTAACGGCGGCAACAACGGCACTGCTACCGTTAGCTCCAGCACCGGAACATCGCCTTACACTTATTCATGGAACCCAACAGGGCAAAACACACAAACAGCTACCGGCTTAACGGCAGGTACCTATACGGTCACAGTTACGGATGCGACCGGCTGTAGTTCTACCGTGCAGGTCACCCTCACGCAACCGCCGGCTATGACAGCGGGTATAAGCACTTCGGTGAATGTGAATTGTAATGGTGGTAATAACGGCTCCGCGACAGCCACCGCTTCCGGTGGCACAGGAACGATCACCTATACCTGGAACAATGGCCAGGTGAGCTCAACGGCAACGGGCCTTACGGCGGGAACCTATACGGTTACAGCCAAAGACGCGAATGGCTGTACGCAAACAGCGACGGTACTCATAACGCAGCCAACACTATTGCTCACGGGAGTTTCAGTGAGCACCACCGTGAGTTGTAACGGAGGCAACAACGGATCGATAACGGCAACAGCATCGGGCGGAACGGCCGGCTATAGCTTTAGCTGGAACAACGGCCAGGCCACTGCCAACGCAACGGGTCTTACGGCGGGAACATATACGGTGACAACGACCGACAGCAAAGGATGTACGGCCACGGCAACCTTTACGGTTACACAGCCCACAGCGCTTGTCGTGAACGGAAGCGCCACCACTGCCACTTGCGGCGCATCGAACGGTACTGCAACTGCCACGGGCAGCGGTGGAACAGCGGGGTATACCTACAGCTGGAACAACGGACAGCTAACGCAAACAGCCACTGGCCTGGGTGCAGGCACTTACACGGTGACCGTTACAGACAATAAAGGTTGTACCAAGACATTTTCAATTGCTGTAAACAACGCCGGCTCACCTACTGCGGGTATCAGCACAAAAACCAATGTGCTCTGCTTCGGTGGAAACAACGGTTCAGCAACCGCTACCGCTACGGGTGGTACCGGAACGCTTACCTACAGCTGGAGCAATGGCCAGACCGGCGCTTCTGCCACTGGTCTTACCGCTGGAACTTATACTATTACCGTAACAGATCAGAACGGATGTTCTGCTTTCGCTACAGTAATCATCACTCAGCCAACACAGCTTACCGCGGGTATTTCCGGATGGAGCAACCCCAACTGTTCGGGCGGCAGCAACGGCACCGCGTCGGCAACAGCCAGCGGAGGTACGGGCAGCATCACTTATAGCTGGAGCACCGGTGCCACCGGTGGTTCGGTGACAGGTCTTACCGCGGGAACATATACCGTTACCTCGGTAGATGCCAACAACTGTACGCAGATGGCTACCCTCGTGGTAAGCCAGCCCACGGCGCTTGTGGTGGGAATATCAACTCAAACCAATATCAGCTGCAACGGCGGTAACAACGGTTCGGCTACCGCTACATCCACCGGAGGTTCGGGCGGAACACAATATGTGTGGAGCACCGGCCAAAGCGCCGCTACGGCAACGGGCCTAACGGCAGGCACTTATACTGTTACGGCGACCGACGTTAACGGCTGTACGAGAACCACTACTGTTACAATAACACAACCGTCAACCATCAACCTTCTTACATCCACCGTCAATTCCACTTGTGGACAGGCCAATGGTACGGCAACAGTTACCGCTTCGGGTGGTACGGGAGCCTTCACGTATTCATGGTCCTTTGGTTCGCAAACAACACAAACGGCCACCGGCCTTGCGGCGAATACCTATACCGTACTGGTGACCGACGCGAATGGTTGTACCAAAACAGCAACAGTTACTGTAGTGAATGCTGGCTCACCCACGGTGGGCATCAGCACGCAAACCAATGTGAGCTGCTTTGGCGGCAATAATGGTACTGCCACCGCCACCGCATCGGGCGGAACCGGAACACTTACGTACTCATGGACACCTTCAGGTGGTACAGGTTCAACAGGTACCGGAATGACAGCAGGTACCTATACTATTACTGTTACCGATCAGAACGGATGTTCGGCAACAGCAACCGTTACTATCACTCAGCCCACACAGCTTACCGCTGCGGCTGCCACAGGCGCTAACGTAAGCTGCACCGGGGGCAACAACGGCTCCGCAGGAGTAACAGCAGCCGGAGGAACAGTGAACTACACATACAGCTGGAACAACGGACAGGCAACTGCTACCGCCACCGGTTTAACAGCAGGAACATATACAGTAACCGTGACCGACAGTAAAGGCTGTACTGCTACTGCTACTGCTGCCATAACTCAGCCCGCGCAGCTCACCGCCGGCATTTCGGCACAAGTGAATGTAAGCTGTAACGGCGGCAGCAATGGTACCGCTACCGTGACAGCAGCAGGCGGTGTTGCCAACTATACTTTCCTCTGGAGCAATACTCAGAACACGTCGACCGCTACTTCACTTACAGCAGGAACTTATACTGTAACCGTGACCGACGCGAACAACTGTACTGCCACCGCTACAGTAACCATCACACAGCCCGCTGCGCTTACGCTTCAAACTTCTTTTGTGAGCTCCACCTGTTCACAGGCGAACGGCACGGCAACAGTTACTGCTAATGGCGGCACGGGTTCTTATACCTATAGCTGGAACAACACTCAAACGACACAGACTGCTACGGGCCTTCTGGCCGGTGCTTATACCGTAACCGTTACTGACGCAAACAATTGTACTGCTACCGCTACGGTTAACGTTACCAATGCCGGCTCGCCCAGTATTGGTATCACCACCAGCGGCAACGTAAGCTGCTTCGGCGGCAACAATGGTACGGCCACCGCAACATCATCAGGCGGAACAGGTACACTCACCTACAGCTGGAGCCCCAACGGCGGCACAACACTTAACGGAACAGGCCTAAGCGCAGGCACCTATACTGTTAACGTTATTGATCAGAACGGCTGTACCGCTACTGCCACTGTGAACATTACCCAGCCTGCAGTTCTCACGGTGAATGCCAGCGGAACTTCCGGCTGCGCGGGTATCGCCGCAACTGCTTCCTGTACTGCAGGCGGCGGAACAACCGGATATAACTATGCATGGAGCAACGGACAGACCACGCAAACAGCGACAGGCCTGAGCACTGGTGTATATACCGTAACAGTATCGGATGCCAATAACTGTATCGCTACCGCCACCGCGCAGGTAACCATTAACCCACTGCCAGTAGTGGTGATCAGCGCTGATGATACCTCCGGCTGCGAACCGCTTTGTGTGAACTTTACCTGCACTACCGCCAACATCACCAACTGGAGCTGGGATTTCGGAGACGGAAACACGTCTATATTGCAAAACCCCAATCATTGCTTCAAGAGCTCGGGATCGTATGACATTAAGATCACCATCACCGATAATAATGGCTGTACGAACACGCTGACGAAGAAGGGCTGGATCACGGTATTCCCGAATCCAGTTGCCGACTTCATTGCTTCGCCGCAACCCACCACTGTGCTTAACTCCACCATTACCTTTACCGATAAGAGCACCGGTGCCAACACCTGGAGCTGGAACTTCGGAGAGTCTTCTTCAGGAAGCAGCAACACCTCTTCCCTGCAAAACCCTGTTCACATGTATAAGGACAGCGGCAAGTATTCGGTGACGCTGTGGGTGTGGAACACTTTCGGATGTAAGGATTCCATTATTAAGGACGTGATCATTCTCGGTGACTATATTCTCTACGCGCCCAACAGCTTTACGCCCAATGGCGACGGGCTTAACGATGTGTGGAATGTAAAAGGCATCGGTATCGATCCCGAAAACTTCGAGCTGTTCATCTTCGACCGCTGGGGCAACCTCATCTTCCATACGCAGGAACTTAACCGCGGATGGAACGGCCATGCCAATTACGGCAAGGAGATCGCCCAGCAGGATGTATATGTTTGGAAAGTGTTCACAAGGGATTTCCTTGGCGGAAAACACAGCTACATAGGTCACGTATCACTTGTTAGATAATAGTTATTGAATTGGTTTTTATGAAAAAGATCTTCCCCCGGCCCACCGCCCCGCTTCTGTTAGCGGCCGCTTTAACTATCAGCACATCTTTGTCGGTGCTTGCCCAAAGCGCCATGCCTCCTGGCAGCTGGACACTGAACCCCTACGAACAAAAGTTCTTTATCGAGAACAGGGGCCAGTTCAATGGCAAGGACAAGCAAAAAGACGCGCAGATACATTATGGCGTAGAAAACCTGGGCTACCAGATCTATTTCACTGAGAAAGGATATACCTATC
>JANWJV010000125.1 GCA_025451785.1 Bacteroidia bacterium
CAATTCATTGGACCGCTGCGTTCCTATCTTGTATTTAAGCCCATCGCGGTCGGTAAGGAGTACCGCCTCGTTGCCACGGGTATAAAAGCTGATCATGCCCTTTAAATGAAGGTTGTACACAGGGCGGTTGAGCAGGTAACGGCTGTAAGGGATCTTTTCCGCCGAAACGATAGTCCCCAGGTCGATCTTTACCTTGCGGGCGGTCCAAAGACCGTCGAGGGTGATGGCGTTTTCAGTAACCTGGGTATGAATGTGAAGCACGAAAATGAGAAGGGCAGAAACGAAGAGGATAAGGATGCCGGTAAGGAAGAACAATTGACCTGAGTTCTCGCCCACAGGCGAAGCGGGGATCTCAATACCCGAAACATCTACCGGCTTGGGGTTCTCGCTCCAGAAATAGGCGGTGAAGCAGAAGAGCGCTAAAACGATCCTCCACAAAACCGAATATTTATTAAGTCCTAAGTATTGCTTTTCTTCAAAGAGAACTCCTTCTTGCATATAAAAAAGAATATTGAGCTTGCTCGTTTACTCTCGTCACCCTGAGCGAAGTCGAAGGGTAAAGTTACCCTATTGCTTCAACCTGACAAAATATACCTTCTTGGTCTTCGGGTGTATCTTGAACCGTTCATCAATGCGTTTCCCGATCACCCATACAATATTATTTTCGGAGAGCAATACCCAGGTTCCTTCCTTGTCGGTAAGCGATATCTTATTGTCCGTAAGAAAATCGCTCAGCTTCTTAGTGCCACCCATCCCCAAAGGAATAAATCGGTCGCCATGGTGCCAGCGGCGGATGGTAAGCGGGAATTCAAGTTTATCGAGATCGAGGCAAGCTATATCAGGATCATCAGGTATCTTGAAGCTCTTGGTCATCTTCTTGGCCTCGAAGCTAAGCTTCATGGGATTACTGACACGTTTGTCGCTCTTTTTCACCTTCACCTCCTCCGGTTCTCCCTTTTTGCGAATGGAGCTGATGATGATCTGCTCACGGTCCTTCACCAATTGGTGGGTGTCCGAATAAAAAGCGGTGCCTGATTCCCCGTCCATAGCCTGCATGATCTGCTCCACCTGCTTCGCGTTGAAGTTGAAGCCGCGGATGAACTCGTACAGGAAGGTACGCTGAGCCGGCAATTGTTTTAGCTTCTTTATATGGATAAGGGTCTTGCCCTTGCTTTCTTCCACACAGCGTTCCCGCTCTTTCTCTACCTGGCCATTGTAAATGATCTCCACATCGTGCAGGTTCTTGGAAACGAACACAGCCGTACTGTCGATCGCCGGGTTGATCTCTTTAAGAATAGGGATCAAACGCATACGGATCTTGTTGCGCACGTATTTATCGGAACTATTGCTGCTGTCGTAACGAAAACTAAGATTGATATGTTGCGCGAAGCGCTCGATCTGCTCGCGGTTGGTGAACAGCAGCGGACGGATGATCTTGTTCTGCCTTGGTAAAATGCCATGCAATCCCGCTATGCCAGTGCCCCGGGTGAAATTGATCAGCATGGTCTCCAGCACATCGTTTCTATGATGCGCCGTGGCGATCTGCTGGAACTTATTTTTTGTAGCGATGGCATCGAACCAATCATAACGCAACTTACGTGCCGCGGCCTGTATGCTCATCTTCTCTTCCACCGCGTATTTACCTGTATCGAAACGCTCAGTGTAAAAAACCACTTTGTATTTACGTGCCAGGTTCTCAGCAAACACTTCGTCGTCGTCCGATTCCTTTCCCCGCAGCTGGTAATTGCAGTGGGCAATGGCAAAGGGAATTCCGGCAAGATGCAGAAGTTCCGCCAGTACCACCGAGTCCACACCACCGCTAAGCGCCAGCAATACCTTGTCGCCTTTCTTTATTAATTCCTCTTTGGCTATGAATTCTTTGAACTCTTCTAACATGACACTAATTTAATCATTACCCAATACCTGGAACATGGCCTTTGCCTTTAGCAGGCACTCTTCGTATTCCTGCTCGGGCCTCGAACCGGCGGTAATGGCGCTGCCGGCCATAAAAGACAAATACTTCGCTGAGGCATTGTAAAGAATGCTTCGTATCACCACGCTCAGGTCTGCATCGCCATTGGGTGTTATATAACCTACCGCGCCCGAATACAATCCGCGTTTTGTGGTTTCATATTCTTCGATGAGCTGCATAGCCCGTACTTTAGGAGCGCCTGTCATGGAGCCCATGGGGAAGCTGGCTTTGATAATATCGCTCAATCTTCTACCCAGCTCCAACTCACAGCTCACCGTGCTTATCATTTGATGTACTTGCTGAAAACTGTATACACCAAATAGCTCCTCTACTTTCACGCTTCCTGCTTTGGCCACTCTCGAAAGATCGTTCCGCACCAGGTCCACGATCATCACGTTCTCGCTGCGTTCCTTTTCATCAAGCGCCAGTTCCTTCTGCAATTGTTTATCCTCTTGGTCTGAACTTCCTCTCTTACGTGTCCCTTTGATAGGCTGCGAAAGCACTTTGTTCCCTTTCTTCCGCAAATACCTTTCGGGACTTGAAGACAGGAGGTACTTATCACCGAACCGACAAAAGGCCGAGAAAGGCGAATGAGAAATTTCGTTTAACCTCTTAAATATCTGCACCGGATCGATCTGCGCATTCTCAGCGAAGAACTCCTGGCAGAAGTTCATCTCGTAGATGTCGCCGCGTTTTATATGGTTAAGGATGTGGTTTACTTTAGTGAGGTAGTCGGTACGGGATGATCTCTGTTGAACCTCAATTGGACGTTGGACGTTGGACGTTGGACGTTGGACGTTGATAGAGTCGGGCGTAAGGCCTTCGTTTAGAGAGCCGATCCTAAGTTCCTTTCCTCTTAATTCAAATACATAACGCGGTTGAAAGAAGAGCAATTCAGGGAATGATAGACCATCATGATTACAGGAGTGTAATTCCTCTATTTTATTTTTGAGATCATAGGAGAGAAAGCCGAAGAACCAATCGTTACTCTTATCAAGGGCTTCGAATGAGGAAACATGTCCTTCGTTACCGGCCGCTGCCAGCAATTCATATTCACCGGGACCATTGCTATTATAAAAGCAAAAATATTCTTGTTGCGCTCCCCAATGAAGGAGTCGCTCCTTGAACGCTTCGGGATCAGGGATGGGGTATGTGATATACTTACGCAAGTGAGATTATTCGGTGACCATTTGCTTCAGCGCCTGTATCCAGCGTGGAGAGCTGTTGAGGCTTTCCACCATTTGCACCTTTTCTCCGCCGTGCTCCCGGAACAGCTCGTGGTACTCGGTACCGATCTCGTGCAAGGTCTCGAGGCAGTCGGCCACAAAGGCGGGCGAGAACACCAGGATCTTCTTCATGCCCTTCTTACCCAACTCTTCGATCACCTTGTCGGAATAAGGTTTGATCCACTTGTCATCGAGCCTGCTTTGGAAAGAAGTGGTGTATTTGCCTTCCGGAATATTCAGTCGTTTTACCAATTGACGCGTGGTCTCAAAGCAAGAAGCACGGTAACAATATTGGTTGGCTTTGGTAATGGCATTGCAGCAATCGCCGAACTTACAGGCGCCTGCTCCATAATGCGCGTCGCCTTTACGGATATGCCTTTCAGGAAGACCGTGATAACTGAACACATAGTGTTCGTATTCTTCGAGCCTATATTTCTTCGCCACTTCCACACATGAATCAATAAAGCCCGCGTTGTCATAGAACTTGGAGATCACTTTTACCGAAGGCGTTACTTCCCATTTACGAATGAGCTCCAACGTTTTCTCTACGGAAGAACCGGTGCTGGAACTTGCGTACTGAGGATACATAGGCAGCACGACGATCTTCGAGACCTTGGCATGCCTCAGTTTTTCCAAAGCCGAAGCGATGGAAGGACTTTGGTAGCGCATGCCCAGTTCTACAACGTACTGATCACCCAGTTCCTGCTGCAAGAGCTCTTTTACTTTCTTTCCGTGGATCAACAGCGGTGAACCTTCATTTGTCCAGATATGGCTATACAGCTTCGCCGACTTCGACGCGCGGAAAGGCACGATGATACAATTCACAAGGAAGAACCTTCCCACAGCCGAAATATCGATCACGCGGGGATCGTTGAGGAACTCCGTGAGGTATTTCCGAACGTCGGAAGTAGCGGGACTATCGGGGGTACCGAGATTGATGAGCAGGATGCCCGTTTTCATAAGGAGCGAATTTACGTTTTTCTCCTCAGGAAACGTATTGCATAGGAATAAAGGAAGAGGAAGCCGGCCAGCCAGGCGGAAGCCCAGCCGAGGTAGTCACCGTATTTTGTATAAAAAGTTGGATCGAGCCCACGATATAGCTCCTCCCGTATAGCCGTGGCCTCCCACCATTTCGTAGCTTGAGAAACATCACCACTCTGATCAATAAAGCAAGAGATCCCGGTATTCGCCGAACGGGCAATATAGCATCGGGTCTCGATAGCTCTCAAACGTCCGTAGGCAAGGTGTTGCTTATATCCTGGAGTATCTCCCCACCAGCCATCATTAGTAATAATGCAAAGGATCTCTGCACCGTTCTTTACATACTTCCCTGTAAATTCCCCGAACACCGATTCATAACATATAAGTGGCGCTATCTTAGGGGCACCAGGCGAAGAGAACACAGTACGTTCATCTTGTTCTGTAAGACTACCTGAAGTACCGCCCATATCGATCGCTAGTTTCTCAAGTGGCTTTAAGATCATTGGGAATGGCATTTTCTCAACGCCAGGTACCAATTTGCTCTTGTGGTAAATACCTATTTGACCAGTGCTATCAAGATACAAGGCCGTATTGTAATCGTTATAATAGATCTCGGCATCCTTAAATTTCTTGGTGGTAGGCAAAGGCGTTTCGCCTTCCGAGAGCTGATATGCGGTAGAGGCCCCGATCATGATCTTGAGCCGGGGATGGTTTTTAAGGAAGAGGTCGAGCGTTGCCATGCTGTACGTTCGCTCGATCGTATTTTCCCATACGCTCTCAGTAAGCGCGGTTTCCGGGAACACAACAAAATCTGTGTTGTCAGTGATCTTCGTTTCCGCCAACTTCAACATTTTCTCTAATTGTTTTGCGAAACTGCCGTTGAATTTTTCGTTATACGGATCTATGTTAGGCTGCACGACTACAGTTTCATAACCGCTATGATGATTGATCATGTGTATCCATAAATAGATATAAAAGGAATAAATAATAGGAAGAACGATCAAGCTTATAAGCAATACCGATTTCAACCAAAACCTTTTCAGTTCCTGCCGGCGGCTTAACAGCCGAAAAGCGAGATAATTCACCAATAGTATCCAAAGGCTTCCCCCAAACACACCGGTGTATTCATACCATTGTATCCAAGTCGTGTTCAACGCAAATACATTTCCTAAAGTGAGCCATGACCAGGTAAGGTCCCAGTGAAAATGAAGCAGCTCAAAAGAAAGCCAAAAGCTTATCAGGATCAGGACACTGAACTTTCCTTTCAGCCGCCTGCGTGCCAGGTGATACAATTGGAATACCGTAGCCATAAGAAGCGAATTGCTGATGATGGCCATGGCCGCGCCACCAGCTGAAGCATTCCACACCCACCAGGTGCAGCAAAGGTTCCAGGTAAAGAAAGCCGTGAAGGCACAGCCCAACATGTGCAAGGGGCGGTAAAGGTCCTGGTTGTTGAAGATGGTCTCCTCCACCATGAGCAGCGGTATCCAGGCGATGAATACTAAAGGGGCCAGGCTGCCGATATGGGGCCAGGAAAGCGAAAGAAGCAATCCTGTTAAAAAGGAAAGAAGATATAGAGTGCGGTTGTTCAATGATTATTGATCAATGCTTAATGATCATTCATTAATCAATAATCATTAAACATTAATCATTCAAAATTAGTCTTTTGCCCCTAAGTCAACATCGGGCGCTGTATTCACTACGTCTTCGTCCTTAGTAGGCTCGCCAGGCATTTCTTTCAACAGCTCCTGTGTAAGCTCCGCTTCCGAGGGACCGCTCTTCATCAGTTCTTCCTCTTCGGGTGTGAACGATGCCTCAGCGGGATCGGTGCCTTTGTTGGCCTTGATGGATTTAATGGCATACAGCCTCGCTAACCTTGAATGGTGAATGGCGCGCAGGTACATGCCCCTGCGGTAAAGCTTGCGGGCGAATTTCTGGTGGGCGATGGCCCTGGCCAGGTCGCCGGTGTAGTTCTTGGTCTCTTTTACCTTTTTATGGGCGTGGATGATCACCACCGCTGTTCTGCGTATTACGCGGTGCGCATGGATCTTTTTGGCTACCGGGCCCGCGGCTATGGAAACGTCAGGCATTATCATTAATAACAGCAGTGGCAGGAGCAGTGTGAGTCGTAGATTTTTCATGGCTATGGATTTATGCTTTGGATGGATTCCTTGTTAGAAGGTTTAATCCCAAAAATAATAATTAACGGATTATATACATTTTTCCGAAGCCTTTTGTGAAATAGGTATCGGCCCCAGAGGACATCTTATCGATGCCGCTGCCATTAATGCCCGATTGCACGCGGTACAAATACACCCCATTTGCCAGGCGGTCCCCAAACTCATCCTTGCCGTCCCATGCATACTCGGTAATATTCCTGCCGATATGGATCGGGCCCAGCTCATCGCTCTTGATCTCGCGCACTACCTTGCCCGTTACTGTAAGTATCTGTATTTTGAAATAGCTCGGCAGCTCTGAACCTGTAAGCGTAAACACAAAGCGCGTGGAGGTACTGAAAGGGTTGGGATAGTTCATCACCTCGGTGATCATGCTCTTGTTGATCACCTCAAAATTGATCCGGTAATCGATGCTGCCGCTCATGTTATCCGAACGGTCTTTGGCCTGCACCAGTAGTTGGTATTGTCCATCCTCGGGCAACAAAGGTGTATAAATGATCTTGCAGCTATTGGTGGGAAGCACCGCGGGCGTAAATGTCATCTCCGCTCCGAAATAGATCCGAACCAGGTTAGAAGAATTGGGCTTCTTAAGGAATACCGAAAAATCAGCCGTATCGTTCAAAGCCAGGAACTTGTTCTCGTCCTTTAATTGTATCAGGATGTTCGGCTTGGAGGATACAATGTCTTTGTCAAGAATATGGATACCATCAAAGGTCACATCCAGCAAAGGATTGATCTTATCCGAGATCGCATAAAAATCTAGCTTCGCGATATTGTTGAAATGATATTGTTCCAACTGCGAATTGCTCTGCCCTACCGGGTTCACCTCCACCCACAGCGAGTTAGCTCCCGGAAAACCGGTAGTGTTCACTTTAAATGTATCGGCAAAGGAGGCGCCAGCCACAAAGGGTGGGTTCTTTAAGGAGTAAGGCAAATAGGTCTTTACGCGGTTCTGATCTTCGATCCAATAGCTCACTAGCAAGCTATCGGTAAAATCGAACTCGCTGATGTTCTGCACACCGAGTACCAGTTTAATGTCATCGCCTTCCTGCAAAGTATCTTTATAAAAGCTGTAAGCGATCTTGGGATTCACCGCTGCTTCGGGCACGGGTGTATAGATCACCTGCCATTTATCCAGCTGTGGTGGCGTGGTGAGCGAATCATCCTTCATATAGGCCACCAATCGTATTGTTGGATAAATGCTCGCGTCAGCATAAGTGGCCAGGTTGGTAATATCATAGGTTCCTTTCGGAAAATTGGCAAGGGTGGTTTCCGTACCATTGGCTTTGATACCGATCAAACGCACTACCACGCTGTCCTTAGTGCTCGAACCATCGAGGCTATGCTGCTTCCAATGCAGCTCGCCCCAATTGGTAGCCGGACCGATCTGTTCCGTGGCGATATAACCCTGGTTCCATTTGGTAGTGAAGGTATCGCTGAAATACAAAATACTTTTCTGGCTGGTGCCAATGATCTCCTGGGCCGTTCCTTTTGCCGCGCCTTTCTTGCCCCAAAGGATATAAGGCACCGTGTCCGTCACCGTTCGCACCTTACCAGCGCCCAGCTTATCGAAGTAAGCATACAAAGTAGTGTCGCCCCCATAGTTCAGGTAGTTCTTCATCTGGCTGTACGCAAGCACGTAATAGCCGGCGGGAATGGTATCGATGAAATCTTTTACCGCAGGCCTCCAGTACGAATTATCATCCAGGTAATAGTCGAAGGCATTCAGTGGACGGGTGATGTCGCAGTGCAAATTGCCATATTGCCCGATCGGAAAACCAATGTCTTTCAGATAAAATGTTTGCATGGGCTTACCGCTCACCGGGTCGATCACCGCGAAGCTGAAACCATTGGGCGCGCAGGTCCAGATGTGCTCTACACTCGAATTGATCTTATACCAGATGTCGAACCAGTTGATATTGGGATACACGCCATTCTGCACTTCCAGGTTCTTAATGTCATTGTAAAAATCGAACCTGCGCTGCGGGCGGTTGAACTTCACGAATTGGTAGCCATCGTCCTTGAACTGGAAGAAATGTGCCTGCGCCCATCCCCGTTTGCCGCTTATATACTGGAAGGAACTCTCTCTCCATTTAAAAGCACTCTTGGTGAACTGCGGTTTGGGGCTCACACGCCAGTAATACACTACGCTGTCTTGCAGCGTTACCGGCGGTGTCCAGGTAACAACGCCACCAATACTGCTGATGATGGTGGAGGCCATCGGACTCTTAAAGGTGTCTGTAGTATCGAACTGGAACACATAATCCGTCATCTTGGCGAAAGGGTTGGCGGTACTGGCCTTGAGCGTAACCGTATTGTTTGGAATGATCGCGTACTTGTAGGGATATACCGGCACGATGATGCCCCCATCGAGGAAAAGGTCCACATCCGGAACGGTGGTATTATTGAGCTCGTTCAGCTCCTGCACCTGGCTGTAGAGATCAAGCGTCACCTTGATCTTGTTGAGACCGACGCCCTTCACAAAATCTACCGGCAGGGTAAACACCACCGTATCCTTATAGAGCGGCGCCCTCACCTTTTGCAAATGTCTTGTAGTATCGCCATTGGGGAATTTGCGTATGAGCTCAACGATGATGGAGTCATTAGTGGCTTTAGCAATGTTCTTTGAAACGGCGAACACCTTGAAGCTGTCAACATCCGAATCGGTATCGAAGTAAACATCAGGATTTGTGATCTTGTAATCAGGCTGCTTCTGCGAATTGATAACCACAGCAGGGTCACCGTGTAAGGTCATGCAAAGAATGGTGGCCTTCACCAGGGGGTTGGCGGAAAAGGCCTGGTTCACGCGAACTGCTTCCTGAATGTTTAGACCTACACTTTTTCCATAAAGCTTTTTGCCAAGATTCCGGTAGAATTCCCTTGAGTAGAGATCGAGCGAAGCGCCCTGGCCGGATCCAACGTTCGAGAGATAACCGATCACACCTCTATCCTGCAGCAGTACAAAAAGTTCGCTCGAACTGATCACATCGGTATGCAGGTCGCCGGCGTAGCAGGAGTTGGCCAGCAGGAAAGGATACCTGCCTTTGTTGTTATAGTTCGCGGGATTGTCAATGCTTTGGTCGAAGCCTGTGCCGGAGGCATGACCGAAAAACGTCATGAGCGAAACGCCGCCTTCAATGATCTTCTTCAGCGAATCGCTCAGGTTGATCTGGATGGGCTGCGAGGATGTTTTGAAAAAGCTGCGAA
>JANWJV010000126.1 GCA_025451785.1 Bacteroidia bacterium
TAGTCCCAAATATTTTCCTTCTTATAATAAAGGCGGCGAAACTTTTGTTTTCGGGAGAAAATGATTATATATTTGGTTCATCCCAATCCGCCGGCCTATGAAAAAACTTTCCTCCCTTACAGCCTTGCTTTTTATCTTCGCTGCCGGCACAGCATTTTCACAAAATAACGTAGGCATCGGTACCACTACTCCGAACTCTACCGCCATCCTCGATCTTTCCCCGCCCAATTTTAATATGGGCTTCCTCGCGCCGCGCATGACCACCGCGCAGCGTTTAGCGATCACCGGTCCCGCCAACGGCTTGCTGGTGTACGATACAACGTTCGATTGCTTTTTCTACTGGTCTTCTATTTCCAGCGCATGGATCTCCATGTGCGCCAACTCAGGCCCCACTGGTGCTACCGGTGCTCAAGGCGTAACTGGTCCCACCGGAGCTCAAGGTTCTACGGGAGCTACCGGCGCGCAAGGTGTTACAGGTGCCACAGGTGCTAATGGAGCCACAGGAGTACAGGGCGTTACTGGTCCTACAGGGGCACAAGGCCCCACCGGTCCCACAGGAGCACAAGGTCCTACTGGAGCAACAGGTATACAGGGTCCCACTGGCGCTACGGGCGCAGTTGGTGCTACGGGCCCTCAAGGTCCAACGGGCGCTACTGGTGCCACTGGAGCAACCGGTTCTACTGGAGTAACTGGTGCTACAGGTGCTACCGGTGCCACAGGCGCAACCGGAGCTACAGGGGCCACGGGCGCCACGGGCGCAACGGGTGCCACAGGCGCAACGGGTGCCACAGGAGCTACTGGACCTGCTGGTCTATTTAACAATACCTTCTCGGCCTATGGTAACCTGGCGATCGCCGCACCGGCTGCCTTCACTACTATTCCTAACCTGAGCATCACAGTGACCCTTACAAAGAACTCGATCGTTTATGTTTATACCGATGGCGGTATGCAAACCACTTCTGCCGTTACCACAGGAAACTCAACCGTTGACGTTGCGCTTCACCAGAACGGAGCCCTTATCATTACTTCCAATGGAGGGGGCTTCAGGCGGGTGACAGCGAACAACTCCAGCACGCTTATCACACAGATCGTCAATTATTCGATGGGCGTTTATGTTACACTGGGCCCTGGTGTTTATACATTTGACGCGCGCACAAGGCTGGTAGGAGGCGCCGCGGCTACAGTAAGTGGTAATAATGCGTCGGTGCTGCAGGGAGTGTTGTTGGTGCAGGTAATTGAAAATTAAATTGGCAAACGCATAAATGGGCAATAGGCAATGAAGAGATTATATATCATAGCAGTATGTATGTTTTTCCCGATGGCGTTTTATGCGCAAGGAGGAACACAGCCGGTGAAGCAAAGCACGGGAATTAACCCTGGTGCGCAGCAAACTGCGCCTGCTGAAACCGCGAAGGAAGCTCCGAAGGTAATGCGGATGTCAGCTTCCAAGGATTCACTGCCATTGCAGCCGGTGCCGGCTTCGGTAATAAAGAACGAGCCAGTTACCATCCAGCCGAAACAGATGAGCTTTGAGATCGGGACTGGCCCCCGTTAGTCTTACCACTTTCCACTCCATTCCCTCTGTAACAGTGTTTAGTGAGCTTTTTTCTGTGTATATTTGTTTGAAACATCTAAAATGATGAGATTAATTGTTGCGATACTCTTTTTCTTCCTCTCTCCTATATGTTCAAATGCTCAAAATCTCCAATGGGCACAGAACTATGTGGATCCAAGGTCAGGAGGGACTGACCAAGCCGCTGATATAATTACCGATAGCAAAGGAAATGTATTTGTCACAGGTTTTGGTACAGGTATTAATGGAAAGGATTATGTTACCCTAAAATATAGCCCAAGCGGGGTGCTTCTTTGGTCAGCACTTGCTGATGGTATCAATAAACTAGACGATAAAGCATCATCGATTGCAGTGGATAATTCCGGAAATGTATACGTTACCGGGTACACGATGATTTCTAGCAGCAATACAGATTTTATGACCATTAAGTACGACACAAATGGCGTTAAGCAATGGGAGGCGATTTACAATGGTTCAGCGAGTCAGCAAGATTATGCAATAGATATAAAGGTAGATTCAACTGGGGTGTACGTTGCAGGTCATGGGTACCAAACAGGCACATCTACTTCGAAGGATTATGTTTTAGTAAAGTACAACCTTAACGGTCAACAGCAATGGGTTAGGACGTATCATGTAAAAGCGGAAACCGTTACTCAAATGGCTATCGATAAGAGCAGTAATATTTACATTGCTGGCTATGAATCAGGAAGTGGAGACGCTAACTTCCTGACCTTAAAGTATGATAAAAGCGGAAACCTTAAATGGGCCAGGTCTTATTCCGGAAGTGGGACTTTTACAGATTATGCGAATGCAATTTGTGTTGATAATAACGAGAATGTTTATGTAACTGGATCGGTCCAAAATACTGGATCAGTTGATTTTGCTACTGTGAAGTACGATTCTTCCGGAACTCAGAAATGGGTTGCAGTTTATGATAATGCATTTAAAGGAGCTGACAGGGCGTACTCCATAGTTGCTGACAATGCTGGGAGTGTGTATGTAGCCGGATACTCATATGTTTCGCCTACGACTGATTGTATTACCTTAAAATACGATTCTAGCGGTGTTCAAAAATGGGAAGCTACGTATAGTCCAACGGGAAAATTCGGCTTCAATGATTTTAATGCTGACATCTGCCTTGATAAGAACAACGATGTATATATTACAGGGTTCTCATTTATTAATTCAAGTTCGGCAAATGGGCACATTGTAAAGTATGATGATGTTTCAGGAGGACAGTTTTGGGCTGCTCAGTACAATGGTAAAGGGAATGGATACGATGAGTCTGTGGCAATAACTACAGATGCGGCAGGAAATGTGATGATAACCGGATTTGGATTAGGATCGTATGGTTTTGATGAGTTTATAACCGTAAAATATAACAATGGTGGACTCTTAGTGTGGGATAGAACCTATTCGGAACCAGGAGATCAGTTTGATATAATTGGTGCAGCTGTAATTGATTCTAAGGAGGATATATATGTTCCTGCAGAAATTGGTGGAACCATTACAGTCATGAAATACGGTGCAAATGGAGTAGAGAAATGGGCTAAATTTTATACAATAACTGGTAGTAGTAATGATAATGCTACCAATGCCTGCTTAACGAATGATGGCGTTGTTGTTGGGGGCAATTCTCAAATTGCTAAATATGAGCCACATTTAGTGAAATACGATTCAACGGGTGCTAAAGTATGGAGCGTTAAGTATAGTTCCAGTTCTGTAGATGCTTCAACAGTTTGTATAGCCAGCGATAGGTTCGGTAATTTTTATTCTGGCGGGCGTGTCGGTAACGGTACGGCAGAAGATTATTTACTGATAAAGTACAATGGTATGGGTGTTCAGAAATGGGTGAAAACGTTTGACGGTGCCGCTAACACTGATTATATAGTGAAGGTGGTTACAGATGTATTTGGAAATGTTTGTGTAGTTGGTAGCTCAAGGAATTCTTCCGGCTTGTGGGATAATATTGTTGTTAAATACGATTCTCTTGGCACATTTCTCTGGAAATATGCCTTTTCCACAATGTCCAACTCTTCGAGCGCAACGGATATTCAGGTAGATGATTCGGCAAATGTGTATTTCGCATCGGAAATGATAAATACAAATTTCAAGTCAGAATGTGTGTTCATTAAGCTAAAGGCATCAGGTGTAAAGCAGTGGGAGTCACATTACACGGCCTATACCTCTTCAGGGATGAACTATTTAGTATTGGATTCGCTATCTAACTCCTATATCCTTGCCCATGGAAGTAATGGCAATGGAACAAAAGTGTTAATGTTGAAATATAATAACCAGGGATCATTGATATGGGATGTCATCGTGCCCAATGGCAGTCGCAATATAACAGTTGATAGATGGGGTATGCCTTATATAGCCGCCGACACTACCGGTTACACTCTTGGAGACCCCGCAGACGGACTAGTTCAGAAATATGACCAATTAGGCACATTGCAGTGGCGAGCGCTTTATAAAGGGAAGGTTAAAGGTGAGAACTGGTTTGGAAATGTTACAGTTAGCCCTAATGGGTCAGTTGTTGTAACTGGTAGGGAGCAGTTCGAACTCCCTAAGAATGGTGGATATAATATGCATATTGTAACGGCCAAGTATTCTAATTCAAATACCACCGTTGGAATGTTTGAGCCTAAAATAAGCAGTGTTGGTGGGAAAGTGCGTGTTTACCCCAATCCGGCAACTTCCGAGGTTACCTTCGATCTTACGGAGGCAGTGGGTAGGGAGAAGTTGGAGATATTTGATCTGACCGGCAGGAATGTCCTAGAAAAGGAAACTAAAGCAGATATTTTCAGGTTGAACTGCGAGATGCTAGGATCAGGTCTTTACTTTTACAGGCTTACAGGCAAAGAGAGCAACCCGGTCAGTGGTAAGTTCGCGATAGAATAACCTCGTTTCTAAAAATCCGAAGGCTCCGGCGCCTTTTCGTAACCCTTTTTCTTGGGCTTGATCTTCTTGATGAAAAGCACATTGATCAATTTCTCGTCGGCGGTAATGAGGGTAATGGACATGCCGTTGATGATCTTCACATCCTTCAGCTCATATTTCCACTTGCGTTTTACTTCTTCGTAAGAGCCGTCCTCGAGGCGCAGATAAAAGCCGGTGATCTTACCTTCTTTTACGTCGGCCTTGCCGTTAAAGCAATCGGCACTGCTTCCATTGCGGAAAGTGATGATCACATCGTTATAGCTTCCGTCGGCTACTTCCTCGGCACCCCTCTCTTCAAAGCGTGCTGCCCATTTCAGGTAACAATTGGTCTCTACTTCGTTCACCACCACAGGGGGCTTGGCGTCCTTGGCAGGACTTCCGTTCGTTCCGTTCTGTGCGCGTACAACAAGGCTAGTGCTGGTAAAGAGGGCGAGCAGGAGGGTAGCTTTTTTCATAGGATGAAGGTTTTTCCGATGGAAGATAAAAGTACACTAATTCATGTACTTACCAAAAGGAGAACACAATTTTTGTACTTTTGAGAATACCCAATGAGCAAGGACAATATCCAGAAGAACTTTAAGGAAGCGGCGGAGCTGCTTAACAAGTTCATGGCCGACCCTAAGGCCATGCAGGCCATTGAGTCGGCAGGTGGTTTACTGGTGACTGCCTTCAAGGCAGGCAACAAGGTGATCTCTTGCGGCAATGGCGGTTCCATGTGCGATGCCATGCATTTTGCCGAGGAGCTCAGCGGGCGCTTCCGTGATGACCGTAAGGCGCTTCCTGCCATTGCTATTTCCGATCCTTCACACATCACCTGCACCGCCAACGATTATGGTTTCGATAAGATATTCTCCCGTTTTATAGAGGCTGCCGGTAACAAGGGCGATGTGTTGCTTGCTATCAGCACCAGCGGTAATTCTGCCAATGTACTGGAGGCGGTGAAGGCGGCCAAGGCCAAAGGAATGAAAGTGATTGGCCTTACCGGTAAGGACGGTGGTAAGATCGGTCCTTTGTGCGATACAGAAGTAAGAGTACCTCATGCCGGGTATGCCGACCGTATACAAGAAGTGCATATTAAGGTGATCCACAGCCTTATTCAATTGGTAGAAGAAAATATGAAATGAGAAGTGTGAGATGAGAAACAGCCTGGGTTTCACATTTCGCATCTCACATTTCACATTTCCCTAAAGACTTTCCTCAACTTTTATTATTAGATCATGCTCGTAAAAACCTACGGCAGTGCCGTGTATGGCATTAATGCTACGACCGTTACGGTGGAAGTGAATATTCTGCCTGGGGTGAACTTTCTTATGGTGGGTTTGCCTGATAGCGCTGTAAAAGAAAGCCAGCAGCGCATACAGGCGGCGCTAAAAAATCATGGGTATAAGATCCCGGGGAAGAACATTGTGATCAATATGGCGCCGGCGGATATCCGTAAGGAAGGTTCCTCTTATGACCTTACCATCGCCGCGGGCATCCTGGCGGCATCGGAGCAGATCAAGCGAAAAGGCATTGGTGATTATGTGATCATGGGTGAGCTGAGCCTCGACGGGGGGCTGCAGCCGATCAAGGGCGTTTTGCCCATTGCCATACAAGCAAAGAAGGAAGGCTTCAAAGGAATTATACTTCCAAAGCAAAACGCAAGAGAGGCAGCCATCGTCAACGGCCTTACAGTGTATGGTCTTTCGAACATCGACGAGATGATCGACTTTTTTGACGGCAAGCTTTCGCCGGAGCCGGTAAAAGTAGATACCGAGCAGGAGTTCTATTCAAGGCTCGGGCAAACGGAGGTTGACTTTGCGGATGTAAAGGGGCAGGAGAACATCAAGCGCGCGCTCGAGATCGCCGCTGCCGGCGGGCACAATGTATTGCTGATAGGTCCGCCCGGGGCGGGCAAGACGATGCTGGCGAAAAGGCTTCCTACTATATTGCCTCCGCTTAGCCTTAACGAATCGCTGGAGACCACCAAGATCCATTCGGTGGCGGGACGAATGGCGAAGAACGCTTCGCTCATCACCACGCGGCCTTTTCGGGCGCCTCACCATACCATTTCAGATGTGGCGTTGGTGGGGGGAGGCAGCTATCCGCAGCCCGGTGAGATATCCTTAGCTCACAACGGGGTGTTGTTCCTCGATGAACTGCCCGAGTTCAAACGTACGGTGCTGGAAGTGATGCGCCAGCCTTTGGAGGATCGTGTGGTTACTATTTCACGCGCGCGTCTTTCGGTAGAGTACCCTGCCAGCTTTATGCTGGTAGCTTCCATGAACCCATGTCCCTGCGGTTTCTATAATCACCCCGAGAAAAAATGCGTATGCGCGCCGGGCATTGTGCAGAAATACCTGAACCGTATCTCCGGCCCCTTGCTCGACCGTATAGATATCCACATCGAAGTAACGCCGGTATCGTTCAATGAGCTTTCGGAAGAGAGAGTGTCGGAGAAAAGTACAAGTGTGAGAGTGAGGGTGGTGGAGGCGAGGAGGAAACAACATGAGCGTTTTAAAAATAATATAGGAGTGTATTCGAACGCGCAAATGAGCTCAAGGCAGCTGCGTGAGATCTGCAAGCTGGATAAGGCATGCAACGATATACTGAAAACCGCTATGGAGAAACTGGGCCTCAGCGCGCGTGCCTACGACCGTATCCTTAAAGTGGCGCGTACCATTGCTGATCTTGATAGCAAGGCAGTGATCAATTCGGAACACTTGTCGGAAGCTATTCAGTTGAGGACGCTGGATAGGGAAGGGTGGGCGGGTTAATCGATCGGTTCGATCTTGAGAACCGGGTGAAGCTCGATGCGGTTCTCGGGACAGCCCTCGGGTGGGGTGCCGTGCTTAATGTCAACATAGGGTACACCGACGATCCTCCAGCGGTGCTTTTTGTATTCCCCGTTCTTCCTGTATTTGTCGAAGGCCTCACGGGCGATCTTAAAGGCATTAATGTGTTTTGACTTCTGCGCTTCCGGGCAATTGGGGTCTACTATCTCGGCGATCATCACGCTATTGCCGTCGCGGATAATGAGGTGGTAGTCTTTGTCATCTTCTTTCTTCACTTCGTCAATAGTGCAGGTGATCCTGCAGGCCTGTTTCTCCAGTTTCAGGCGGGGAGTTTCTCCGGTTACATCGGGCGTTTTTAGCGCGATCAGTTTTTTGATCGTGCTTTTCTTGGGATTCTTGTAACGTACGTTCTTCGCTGCATTGTCGCTAAGTACTTTCACTTTCCAACGTTCCACCCCGCCGCAGTCGGGGGGAGCAAGGGTAAAGGAGATGGAAATAGCAATCGAGGCAACAAAGAGAGCTATTTTACATTTTACATTTTTCATTTTAAATTACCTTAAGATCTCCAACCGGTGCGAATCCAGTTTCAATAAAATAAACAGCAGGATGGTGAATGACCATAACGAAGATCCCCCATAGCTAAAGAAGGGCAGCGGTATGCCGATAACAGGTGCCAGGCCGATGGTCATGCCGATGTTTACGATGACGTGGAAGAGGATGATGGAGGCTACGCCATAGCCATAGATCCGGCTGAAGGGCGACCGTTGTCGCTCGGAGATGAACACGATGCGTATGACAAGGAAAAGGAATAGTGCCAGCACTGTGGTGCTTCCAACAAATCCCCATTCTTCGCCCACGGTACAAAAGATGAAGTCGGTATCCTGCTCCGGCACAAAATCGTATTTGGTTTGGGTGCCTTCCAGGTAGCCTTTGCCCCACATGCCGCCCGAGCCGATGGCGATCTTCGCCTGGTTGATGTTATAGCCTTCCTTCCTCAGGTTTACTGTCTTTCTTCCCAACAGTACATCGATACGGGTCTTTTGGTGCGGCTCCATATGCTGGTACACATAGCTCGTAGCCGTTACCATTCCACAGGCTATGCCGCATATGAGCGCTACGATAAGGATGTTCCTTCCATTGCGGCGGATGAAGATGAGGGCAAGGCCGCCCAATGCGCAAATGACCAGGTACAGGTAGAGGTTGTTTACCATCAGTGCCAGTGTGAAAAGGACGCCGGCCAGCAAAGCCAGCAACAGGTAATTGATCGAAAGCCCTTCGCGGTACATGGAGATGATGAAGGCGGCGAACACGATGGCCAGGCCCGTTTCGTTCTGCAGCTTCATGATGATGATCATGGGCAGGCAGATGATGGCCAGCGCCATAAAGGTATTCTTGTAATTGGCGATGCGGATGTTTTGGTTGCTCAGGAACTTGGCCATGGCCAGGTTGGCGGCAAACTTCATGAACTCCGCCGGCTGCACACCAAAATCGCCCATGCGGAACCAGGAATGGCTGCCTTTCACTTCTCTTCCCAGGAAAGGCACCAAAAGGTTGGCGAGAATAAAGAAAATATAAATACCGTAGGCAAACACCGTATAAAAGCCTTCGTCAACAATGAGTATGATAA
>JANWJV010000127.1 GCA_025451785.1 Bacteroidia bacterium
GCTTAGAGAATGTTAAGTAATTGTTCCTTTACCTTTTCCAGCTCGTCTTTCATCTGAACCACCAGCTTCTGGATGCCGGCATCGTTGGCCTTGGAGCCAATGGTATTGATCTCGCGGCCGATCTCCTGCGAAATGAAGCCCAGCTTGCGTCCGCTGCTGTCTTCTTTCATCGTGGTAATGAAATAATCGCAGTGGGTCTTGAGGCGTACCTGTTCTTCGGTAATGTCAAGTTTTTCGATATAATACACCAGCTCCTGTTCGAAGCGGTTCTCGTCGATCTCCGTCTTCAGTTCGGCTACGTTCTTCTTCAGGCGTTCACGTACACCGGGAATACGTTTGGCGTCGAGCTTTATCACCTCTCCCAATAGGTTCATGATGGTGGTGATACGCTGGCCGAGGTCTTTTTCCAGGATCGCGCCTTCATCGGCACGGAACTTCAGGAACTCTTTGATAGCGGTCTCAATGCACTTGCGCACTTCCTTCCATTCGTTCTCGTCGGGCTCCGGGCGATCGGTGCTGATCACATCGGGCATGCGGATCACCGCGGAGAAAAGCTGTTCCTTGCCGCTGCCCAGCTCTTCAGAAAGTGAACGGAGCTCATTATAATAGTTCTTCGCTAGTTCTTTGTTGATGCTCACCGCGTCAGAAGCGCCCGCGCTCTCAATATTAAGGAAGAAATCCACCTTGCCGCGTTCCGCTTGTTTTGAAATGAGGGAACGGATCTCCGTTTCTTTTTCACGGTACAGCGAAGGCACTCGCATGTTGAGGTCCAGCTGGCGGCTGTTGAGCGAGCGTATTTCGGCATTGATCTTTTTGCCGGGGAGCTCGCAGGTCCCTTTACCGTAGCCGGTCATTGATTTGAGCATGAAAGCAAAAGTAGTACATTTGGTAGATGCGTAAGATACTTTTCCCTTTTATACTAAGCGGTGTTGCTGGTGTTTCCTTTGCGCAGGATATGGCCTTTAGCCAGTACACGGCAAGCCGTACCTATACGAATCCTGCTTTTGCGGGAACCGCGGGGGCCGCAAGGATATCCACCACCTACCGTAGCCAATGGGGAAGCATTGGCGAGGGAGAACAAATGGCATTTCTTTCTTACGATCAGAAGTTTAAGGTCCTGCACGGGGGTATTGGGGTCAATCTGCGTACTGATATTCAGGGCGGAGGCGGATTGGTGGACGCCGGCGCCGATCTTATTTATGCAGGCCACTTCAATTTGGGAAGAAACCTGCGCCTTCAGCCGGCAGTACAGTTGGGCTATGCCGAAAAATACTTTGACCCCAGCAGATATTTTACCGGTGACAATATAGATCCTTATTTTGGGTTCGTCTATACTTCCACCGAAGACAAAGAAGAAGTACATAAGCGGTATTTCGACATCGGCACGGGATTGGTGTTCTACAGCAAAAGAATGCAAGGCGGTTTTGCTGCGCATCATTTGAACCGACCTGATGTAAGTTTGCTTACTGAGCCATACCACCTGCAGATTAAATACACGGCGCATATTGGATTTACCATAGGCAGCATGGATTCCATTCCCGGCGATGCGGGACCTTCAAAACATTTCCTTGTAACACCGGGCTTGCTTTATTTAAAACAACAGGACTCCCAGGCGATCATGCTGGGCGTTAACCTCTCATACAGGGCTTTTTCACTGGGATTGCATTATCGCTTTGGTGACGCGATGATCGTAAGCACGGGCTTCAGGTATAAGTTTTTCAGCATCGGTTATAGTTACGATCATACCACTTCTAACCTTGGTAACATGACAGTGGCAGGCAGCCATGAGCTAAGCATGATATTCTGCATTAAAGGTGAAAAGAAGGAAAGTGCGGTAGGCCCCGTGGAGTAATTAGCGGATAAGCGCTACTTGGCCTGTGTATACAAAGTTCTCCCCGAAAATATTGGTGATCTCAAAACGGTAACTGTATGTCCCATTGGGGGCGATGTCTTTTCCTCCGTTAAAATGGCCGTACCATCCTGCATTAAAATCATCAGAAACAAATCCTTTGCTGCCCCATTTGTCAAAGATCTCCATCCTGAACTTGTCAATGCCTTTTCCCCTTCCGTTGAATATATCGTTAAGAGCATCACCGTTTGGTGTATAAGCATTGGGGATATAAAAAGAATAAACGGTATCCTGCCCTGAGCCCAGCTTGTAATAGGAGGTATAAGTAATATTCTGGTCAGGGTTGAAATTGCTCTCTTCCTTTTTACAGGCGAAGAGAAAACATAAAAGAATGAAGGGCAAAAGTTTTTTCACAATCCAAATCTATTCAAAATAATTGCAAGCTCAAAATCATCACACCTCACAACCTGGCTCCTCGCTCTAAAGCCCACTGCGCCTTCGCGTAGCCGCTACGGCGGAGCAAGGCCGGGCTTTTTCGCTCGGCCCTCTACTGCCTACTGCCTACTGAGCGACTGCTTACCAGGTAAACTCCCGCAAAGATCATCAGCGCCGATCCTGCCTTTTCCCAAGTCAGCGTATCGTTCTGGAAAATAAGTATGGCAATGATAGCGGTAAGCACAGGCTGTAAATAAATGTAAGCGCTAACAACCGAAGCGCTCAGCTCTTTAAGCGCGTAAGTGTTCAGGAGATAAGCAACGAAGGTGGTAAGCACCACCACTGCTGCCATATACCAGTAGATATGCGCTGGCACTTCAGCCCAATGGGTATTATCCAGGTCCATGATCCCCGCCGGCATTACTAAAGGAAGCCCGAACAAAAAGGTCCATTTTAAAATGGTGACGGTATGATATTTCTGCATCAGCGGTTTTACGAGCACCAGGTACAATCCCCAGGAAAGCGCGTTGATAAACACGAAGAGGTCGCCGAGGAAGGAGCTCTCTTTATTGTTGCCGCTCAAATTGCTCCAGGCCAAAAACACCGCGCCCGAAAATCCAATTAATATCCCCGCCAGCTTCCGCATCGTGATCTTATCCTTAATGATGATGCTCGCGATGATCAATACAAGGATCGGTGAGGTCACCATCATGATGGCGGCGTTGATGGGGCTGGTGAGATGAAGCCCTTTCAGGAAGAGCGATTGGTTAAGCGCTACGCCGAATATGGCAAGCAACATCAAGCGCGGAAAATCTTTTTTCTCTGTCTTCTCTCTTACGAATAAGGAGGCGCTCAGCCAGAAGAGCATCACGGCCCCGATCACGCGGAACATCACAAAGGAACTGTCGCCAACGTACTCCATCGCCGTTTTCGCGATGGGGAAACTGGCGGCATAAATGATGTTTGCCGTTAAAAGGGCAATGTGCGCTTTGGCCGTTTTGTTCATAAGGCCTTTTTGGCCGCGGCCACCGTGTTCTTTGAATTGCCAACGAAGATGTTCTTGCCAACGATGAGCACCGGGCGTTTGAGGAAAGTATATTCCTCGAGGATGTATTTTCTGTAATCTTTTTCGCCAAGTTTCTTTTCGTTCAATCCCCAGGCGCGGAACTTCAGCGCGATGCGGCTGAACAATGCTTCATAACTTCCCGCCATTTCCTTCATCTCGTCCAGCTGCGCCGGGGTGATGGACTCGGTCTTGATGTCCTGGCAATTGAAGTTCTTGGTGCTGATGCGCAGCTCCTTCATGATGCGCGCGCAGGTAGAGCAGGTGCTGAGGTAATAGATCTTGTTCATGAGCGCAAATATCGCAGAAATGCCGCTTGGCTGTCATTATTCCCCGATTTTGATTTCTGCCTTTAATTCTTTAGGTTTGTTATTCTCAATAAACGCCCCTATGATGAAAACCTACAAAACCGCCTTCACGGCATGCATGGCCTTTTTCTTTGTTACCGGCCTCAACGCGCAATCCTGGCTCAAGACCAACAATATGTTGTCGACCCAGGCGAATCACAACCACAAGGAGAATTTCTACGACCTGCAGTCCAAGTTCAACGATTATTTCAAGGGCAAGAACATGGACCAGGATGAGGTGGAAGGCTCGGAGGACGAAGGCTGGCACCAGTTCAAAAGATGGGAATACTTCATGGAGCAAAGGGTATATCCTTCCGGTGAATTTCCTCAATCGGATATTCTCTGGACAGAGTTCCAGAAATACAAGAACGAACATCAGAATGCCAATAAGACCAATGTGGCTCCTACCTGGGTAGCGGTAGGTCCCACGGTAGTTCCCAGCAACGGGGGCGGCGCCGGCAGGATCAATTGCCTCGCGTTCCTTCCCGGTAACCCCAACACCATGTTCTTAGGAACAGCCTGCGGCGGCATTTGGAAAAGCACCAATGGTGGAACAAGTTGGGCGGCGCTCAATACCGATCTGCTTCCTTCCATGAGCATTTCCGATATCTGTATCGATCCTAACAACACCAATATCATTTACATCGCTACCGGCGATAACTACGGTATCTATTACCAGTATTCCACCGATGGCCATTACAGCAACGGTGTGATGAAGTCTGTTGACGGCGGCCTCACCTGGAACTCTACCGGCATGATCTACACGCAAAATCAGCAAACGATCCTGCAGAAGATGATCATTCACCCCACAGTTACTAACCTTTTGCTGGTAACAACAAGCACAGGTATTTTCAGGAGCACCAACAGTGGTACTTCCTGGACCAACGTACAGGCAGGTAACTTCTACAGCATCGAATACAATCCTCTTAAGCCCAGCGTGATGTACGCGGCGAGCGGCCTCGACTCATGGCGTTCTAACAACAACGGCCTCACCTGGACCAAGCAGACCACTAACCTGCATACTACTGACGACCGTCAAACCATTAAGAACACTGCGGCCGATACCAGCGTGCTCTATTCATGGGGCACCAGCGGCATGCGCAGGTCGGCCAACGGCGGCGCCACCTGGACAAACATTACCGCTACCAACTGCGGCGGCTACGGATATTACGATCGTGCCATCGTGGTGAATCCCACCAATGCCAACGACCTCTATACCGGCGGCCTCAATATTTCGCGTTCAACCAACGGCGGCACTTCGCACACTGTTGTTTCAGCATGGTCGCCTTATACAGCATCTAACTATTGTCACGCCGACCAGAAGCGTCTTTATTACGCGCCTGGCAGCAGCACTACTATTTACGCTGTGAACGATGGCGGTGTTTTCCGTTCCACTACCGGCGGCACCACCTGGACCGACCTTAGCAACACGCTTCAGATCGGACAGTTCTATCGTATCGCGAGCGCCGCTACCAATGCCAACATTATTTATTTCGGAGCGCAGGACAACGGCAGCAGCAGGGGCAACGCGGGCGTATATACACAAGTGTATGGCGCCGATGGCATGCAGCCCTTGGTAGATTATACCAATGACCAGATCGTATTCGTAAGCTCACAAAGCGGAGGCGTAAGAAAATCGACCAATGGTGGTGCCACGTTCAACGCTTGCGCGCCTTCGGGCGGCGCATGGGTAACACCTTACCTCATGCACCTCACCAATCCCCAGATCATGTATTTCGGCGGATCAACAGGTGTGTATAAATCCACCACCGGCGGCGGCAATGGAACCTGGACAAAAGTATCGGGCAGCACCATCGGCACGGTGATCGCCCTGGCGATATCAAAATCAAACGGACAAGTAGTGTATGCTGCTGAATACGGAAAACTTTTCAAGACCACTGATGGCGGCAGTACCTGGACAGATATAACAGGAACACTCCCGGTAGGATCGGCTTCCATTACTTATGTAGCGGTGAGCGGCAGCGATGCCAACAGGGTATACGTTACCTTCTCCGGTTATTCTGCAGGCAACAAGGTGTTCACCTCTTCCAATGGCGGAACCACCTGGACGAATTTCTCTGGCACTCTTCCTAACATACCTGCCAATACCATTTGCTATGAGAACGGCAGCTGGGACCAGGTTTATGTAGGTACCGACTTTGGTGTATTTTACCGCAATGCTTCCATGGTGGATTGGCTTCCTTATAACACAGGCCTCCCGAACGTGATGATCGATCACCTGGAGATCCACTATGGTGCCAACAAGCTCAGGGCCGGTACTTATGGCCGCGGCATTTGGCAGGTGGACCTTTCGCCCACCACAGGAATCCCCGTAGGATGCAAAGCCAATACCTCATTGAATGTGTATCCCAATCCTTCTTCAGGTTCTTTCAATATCAGCTTCAGCCTCGTTTCCGACAATCAAGTGACTGTGGGAGCATATAATATGGTTGGTGAAAAAGTGAAGGAGCTTAAAGCGGATGCCTATTCAGGTTTCAACGAGTTCCGTATGGACCTTAGCGGTCTTTCGAACGGCGTATACCTTATTAAGGTAGAAAGCCAGGAGGGCCTCATGGTGAAGAAAGTGACCCTGGAAAACAACTAAAGCACAAATTAATTCTCCTTATAAGCCCTGGCCAAACGGCCGGGGCTTGTAATTTCAGCCTGTTCCTGAAACAAGATAAAAGGCGATAATTAGCCTGATCTCTCAACTTCTTCCTCAAAAACGGAATTAATAGACGTGGTATTTTAGGACAAATGTGGTTTGTCCTGGGGTATTTACTGGCCTAGTTTTGCTTCATCAAAAGGAAATTAAAACTAAACCAATAAAAAATTAAGCCATGAAAAATCAACCCGGAACCCGCTACAACTATAACGGCTCTACTACAGTAGCCGCTATGTTGTTCTCAGCAATGCTCTTTATGATCGCGACCTTTATCGCGTAACGAATTAAAGTCCCTGTACCAGGGCAGATACCTTTGGGATCATGGAAAAAGGCCTCCGCAGTTTTTGGGAAAGTTCTGCGGAGGCGCCCAAAGAGTTCTAAAATTAATTATCTCCTCTTTCGCATCTCCTTTCCCCACAGTCCCATCTCCGGATTTTTTGCTTTACGCTTCCGCTCGCGGTTCTCCTTGCGTTCTTTCTTGCGGGTGCTGGTGAACACGTGATTATTCTCTTCCTCTTGTTTCTTCTCTCCCTCGCGCTCCAGCTTGCTCTTCCGCTCAATGGGGAAGGGCCAGTACCAGTGTTTCTTTCTTTTTTTGCGCTTGCCTTTTTCTCCCAGGCTCTCGTACTCCTTCCCTCCACCGCCGAAGGCATCGGCTGATACCCCGCTGTTGTCCTTTACTTCTTTCTCTTTCTTATGGAATGGCCACCACCAATGCTGCTTTTTCTTCTTCCGCTTTCCCTTCTCCCCCATGCTCTTGTACTCCTTTCCGCCCCCAAACGCATCATCGTCTACCTGCCCTTCTTTTTTTTTTTGGCGGAAACGAAACTGTCCCCGGTAGGATCACCGCCTTTTGACTTGCGCCGGCTTCGTTTCGTAAAACTGTCGCCGTCGGCAGAGGAACCGCTCCTCTTTGACTTCGACCTGAAATAGTCGCCGTTGGTGTTGTGACCGCTGGAACGCTTCGAGGCACTGAAGCCATCGTCGTTACCGCCGCCGGTCTTAGGTCCGCTCTTACCGCGGTATTGCACAGGGGCGTTTCCACCCACACGCTTGCGGCTGCCTGAAAAATGTTCGTCCTTGGTCTTCCAGGGTTTTCTGTTCTTTGAAGAAAAAAGCTTTTTGCTATCGTGGTCCTTCTCCGCGTTCTTCGTTCCGCCGCAAGAGGCCAGCGCAAAAGCAATAGACAGAAACAGGAAAAGGTTCTTCATGGAGGGCTGTCAGAAATAAAAATACACTTTTTTTTAGAAGCAACTAATTTATGACGACCCTTCGGCAAGCTCAGTGTGACAGGTGGTGTTGGATAAAGAAGGGGTTGGTGGCGGGCTTAAGCCCGCAACCAACCCCCGTAGAACAAAAAAACCGTCATCCTGAGCTTGCCGAAGGACCAGATTTGCCTTACATTTGTTCTATGAAAAAGACACTCCTCCTCCTTAGCATCGCCTTCGTTTCCTCCCTTGCGCTCAGCGCCTGCGGCGGCTCAAAGACCGGCGACCAGAAAAGTGAAGTATACTCTTGCCCCATGAAGTGTAGCGACCAGAAGTCGGACAAACCCGGCAAATGTGAAGTTTGCGGCATGGATCTTGAGAAAATGGCGGAAAGCTGATACGCATGAAAAAACTTTTCCTCCTTTTGCCAGTCATGGCATTTTCAATTTCAACTGCTTCCGCGCAGGAACGCTCCGGCAGCGATCCCCAGAACATGAAGGTGACCACCACACGTGAACCTTACTACGCCAAAGGAGAGCAAGCCCTGTACAACGAAGTGCTGATGGGCATCAAGTATTCCGACGAAGCAAAGAAGAAATACCTGGAAGGAGAAGTGATGATGAGCTTCGATGTGCTTGCCGACAGCACCGTTAGCAATGTAAAGATCATCAGCGATCCCGGTTATGGGGTGGGCGATGAAGTAAAGAATTACGTTTTGAAATTGAAGTTCGTTCCCGCCTTACAGATGAACAAGCCGGTGAAGATGAAGGTGATGATGAACTTCCCCATCAAGGCCCACTAGGCGATCGCCAGCAGGTTCCTTTTCATCAGGCGCATGGCCACCAGGTTTAACCCTGTTCCTATTGCCATGAGCACCAGTACCCTGGTTAGGAAAGTAGGGTCGCCTACCGGCAGCATCCTCCAGAAGATATCGTAAAAGCCCTGGATCCCCCAGTAGTTCACGGAGATCACCGCCACCTTTTGCATCCACAGCGGCATGAGGAAACTGGGGATCATACTTCCGCCCAGGCAGCTCATCACAAGAATGATAAGCGTTGACATTCCCTGCACCTGCGCGCGTGTGCGGGCCACCGCTGCCAGGAACATTCCAAAGCTGGAACAGGCGTAGGCAGTGGCGATGATCATAAGGATCAGTGCCGGAATGTTCTGCGCTATGTTCAATCCGAAAACCAGCCACGAATAAAGGAACATTACAGTAAGCTGCAGGATGCAAACGATATTAGTGAAAAGCATTTTTCCGGTGAGAATGCTTCCGGGGCTGATGGGAGAGTAAAGAAGTTTCTTTAATGTGCCCTCTTGTTTTTCATCGAGCAGGCTCGCTCCCATGGAAGTCACCGAAAAGAGGAGCATCATAATGGCTGTGCCCGCCACCGCCTGCACCAGGCCTGGCGAAGTTTCTTCTTCCGCCACCAGCGCCGTTGATTTGATGAAGCTCTGGCTTTCTTCCATCTGCTCTTCCGAAGCTTCGGGGCTGAAGTTCTCTTTTATCTGTTGCCTTATGTTCTCCAGCTGCGCGCTGTCAAGGTCGGGGTTCTTCTTTTTGAAACGCTCCACTACACTCTTTTCCATCGAGCCCATACCAACAATGCCCATCAGGCTGCCCATAAGCGAGCCTTGAAGGATACCGATCTCCGCTTCCCTCGCGGCATCGTACATGAACTCTATAGGTGGGCTTGCGCCGGCCTTTACCGAATCTTCAAGGCCTTTATGCAATACAAGTATCGCCGCCTTGTCTCCCTTCTTCACCATGTTCATGCCGGTGTCGAGGCTCGTTACCTGTACTTCAAATTCTTTAAGTGAATCAAGTTCCTGTGCTACCCTCCTGCTCTCCGCGGTACGATCATCGTCGGCCACCACCAGTGTCATGGGCCTCGACTCACCTTTTTTGCCGCTGCCGCCAAAGGCGAGCGAGAACATCGTGATCAACGCTATGGGCAGAAGGAACGTAAGCAAGAGCCCCCGCTTTTCGGAGACGAACAATTTGAGATCTTTCAGTGCGAGCTTCAGCATGTTAGTCGCGCAGTTGTTTACCGGTTAAGCTAAGGAAAATGGTTTCGAGGTTCACTTTTTTAATGTCGATGTGAGCGATGTCGCGTCCTGCTTCATTGTAACGCAGAACAATTTTGGAAAGATCGGAACGTACATTGGAAGTATGATGATCTTCGGAAGACCCGTCGGCGAAGCTAATGGAAATACATTCCTTCATCTTGCTGGAGCTTTTCAGTTCATCCAGGGTCCCCTGCGCGATGATCTCTCCTTTATCGATGATGCCGATGCGGTCGCAAAAGCGCTCCGCCTCTTCCATATAATGTGTGGTGTATACGATGGTCATCCCTTCGCGATGCAGTTTTTGCACTACTTCAAAAATAAGGTTGCGGCTCTGGGGATCAATACCCACCGTGGGCTCGTCCATGAACAGCACTTTGGGTTTATGTAATAGGGCAGAGGCAATATTGATCCTGCGCTTCATGCCACCCGAATAGGTCTTTACTTTGTCATGCTGCCGGTCCGAAAGGCCAAACAGCTCCAGCGTTTCCTGGATGCGTTTCTTCAGTTCCGCTTTCGGAACATCGTACAGGCCTCCCCAGAACATAAGGTTGTCGAAGGCGCAAAGATCATTGTAAAGAGCGATCTCCTGCGGCACCACACCTATCATGCGCTTGCAGTCCATCGCGTTGGTGGCAATGTCCTTTCCGCCGATGCTTACCTTGCCGCTATCGGGAGCCACGATGGTGCTCATGATGCTGATGGTGGTGGTCTTGCCTGCCCCGTTGGGGCCCAGCAATCCGAAGAACTCTCCTTCGCGGATGTTGAAGGAGATGCCTTTGAGCGCTTCTACGCCCTCGTAACTTTTCTTCAGGTTCTCAACCGCGATCATTTTCCAAAAATGCATAAAAGATCCAGATGAAAAAAATTTACGCGATTAATTGTGGCTTTCCCCTAATTTTGATGATGATGTTCAGAACACCGAAACGGCATAAAGGATACTGGGCTGCATTTGTTGCGGTCATCTTACTTTCCGCCTGCGCCATTTTAAAAAGCAAGGAGGAAAAACCTCCCGTAGTGATCGAACGGCCCGTGATAAAGCCTAAGCCTGATTCAGTGGTTTACCAGCCGCTGAAAAAAGATTCATTCGTTACCATCACCCTCAGCGCCGTGGGCGACCTCATGAGCCATGAGCCGCAGGTGAACAACGCCCGCATCGGCGACAACAAGTTCGATTTCCGTCCCAGCTTCGCGGAGGTGAAACCCTATCTCAGCGCCGCCGATCTTACCATGGGCAACCTGGAAACGACCTGCGCGGGAAAGGGAAAGCCCTACAAGGGATACCCCGCCTTTAATACACCCGACGAATATGTGGAAGCCCTGAAGGACGCGGGCTTCGACCTGCTGCTCACATCAAATAACCACAGCATGGATACCGGCGAGGATGGCTTGCAGCGTACCATCAGCATTATCAAAAAGAACAAGCTTGCCTATACCGGTACATTCACATCACAGCACGACAGGGATTCAGTAAGGATCTTTACTCTCAAGGGTATTAAGCTTGGTGTGCTCAACTATACCTATGGCACTAACGGAAGTTATCCGGTGGAGGAGCATAAGTACATGCTCAACGTGATCGATACGGTATTGCTCAAGAACGATATCGCGCTGGCGCGCAAGGCCGGAGCGGAGATCGTGCTGGTGTTCTATCACTACGGCATCGAGAACAAAAGCGATCCTACCGATGATCAGAAGTTTGCTGTTGGCAAAGCGGTGGAGTACGGGGCTGACATTGTGCTGGGCGCTCACGCCCACGTATTGAGCCCGGTGGGATGGTTCCAAACAAAGAACGCGAAAGTGGATACCGGCTTTGTGGCCTGGGGCATGGGAAACTTTCTTTCCAACCAGTATTGGCGTTACGCCGACGCAGGGGTGATCGTGAACCTTTCGCTGACCAAGAGCGTAACGAAGAACACCATCCGTATTTCTTCAGCTTCTTATCTGCCCACCTGGGTATACCGGGGCACTAATTCATCGCGCAAAATGCATGTCGTTTATCCTGCGCAGTACTGCGAAAAAGATTCCATCGGACCGCACATCGATGCCGAGCTGAAAACAAAAATGAAGGAAGCGTTTGAGGATACGAAAGGAATGATGGGGAAGTACACGAACAGGATCCAGCTGGTTAAGCTTTCCCCACCCTGATCTTTTTGCCGGGCATCAGCATGTACTTGCTGCCGTAGTTATTGAGCTTCTTCAG
Organism: Bacteroidia bacterium; assembly: GCA_025451785.1. Classification (GTDB taxonomy): domain Bacteria; phylum Bacteroidota; class Bacteroidia; order JANWJV01; family JANWJV01; genus JANWJV01. The sequence continues at coordinate 11,835 of JANWJV010000127.1, forward strand.
CTCATCCACTGTAATGCCATTCGCCTGCGCGATGGTCCAAAGC